>CAZUFU010000097.1:0-6881 GCA_964619875.1 uncultured Oscillospiraceae bacterium | reverse complement strand
CAGCGATTATGCTGATGTATGGCAGGAAGTTTCTGCACCTGAAGAAGATACAGAAGGTGAAGAAGAATAATATAGGGAAAGAAAGGTAATATTCTATGTTTTGGGATTGGTGGCAAAGTCTGTTTGTAGATATGACATCCACAAACTTTTTCAACTTCAGCTTTTTACCAAAGTATGGATATGCAGTAATTCAGGGTGTCGAATACACCCTGATTCTTTCTGTCATTTCTGTACTTATGGCTGTACTGCCGGCGCTTTTACTGGCAACTATGAGGCTCAGTAAAAATAGGGCAATCAGATGTATATCAGGCGCATATATCGCGGCCTTCAGGTCTACACCGATACTTGTACAGCTGATGATAATATATTATGGCGTGTTTTCATTTATAATCGTACCGAAGTTTATGATATTCGGATTCATAGATTCCACGAGATTTGTTCCGGGAGTTGTGGCGCTGGCACTTAACAGCTCAGCATATGTGGCGGAAATTTTCCGCGCGGGGATTCTGGCAGTGGACAGCGGCCAGATGGAGGCTGCACGTTCATTGGGCCTTTCACAGTCCCAGAGCATGAGACTTGTTATACTGCCGCAGGCAATTAAAAATGTACTGCCTGCCCTGGCAAACGAAGTTATAACCATGGTTAAGGAGAGTTCTGTCTGCATGGTGCTGGGAATGGCCGAAATCATGTTTACCGCGCAGACTATAGGCGGCAGCACTTACATTTCCATAGGACCTTATATGCTGGCTGCATTTATATATTTCGCAATAACATACCCTACATCAAAAATTATAGAATGTATAGAGAGGAGGATGCGCCGTGGAGACAAACACTGATCATATCATATCCGTTAAAGATCTGGTAAAGAAATATAACAACGGCAGTGTAACAGCGCTGGACCACTGCAGCATCGATGTAAAGGAGGGTCAGGTTATAGCCATAATAGGGCCTTCCGGATCGGGAAAATCAACACTGCTCAGAAGCCTTAATCTTCTGGAGGAACCCACATCGGGCAGGATATTTTTTAAAGGAACCGACCTTACATCAAAAGAGGTGGATATAAACAAGCACAGACAGAAGATGGGCATGGTATTTCAGCATTTTAATCTTTTCCCGCATAAAACGGTCCTCGAAAACATCACCATGGCCCCTGTCACGCTTAAAATACAGACAGAAGAAGAGGCAAAAAAAGCTGCTATGAAGCTGCTTGAAAGGGTGGGACTGGCAGAGAAGGCAGATGAATACCCGAATATGCTTTCCGGAGGTCAGAAACAAAGGATAGCTATTGTAAGAGCCCTTGCCATGGAACCGGAGGTTATGCTTTTTGACGAGCCCACATCAGCCCTGGATCCTGAAATGGTTGGCGAGGTGCTTGACGTTATGAAAAAACTCGCAGCTGATGGTATGACCATGATAGTAGTCACACACGAAATGGGCTTTGCCAGAGAGGTGGCAGATGAAATCGTATTTATGTCTGAAGGCCGGATAATTGAAAGAGGACTTCCGCAGCAGATATTCGAAAATCCGGAAAATGAAAGAACAAAAAACTTCATAGACAAGGTGTTGTAATAAACACAAATCCTTTCCCATGAGAATATGCTGAATACAAAAAGGTTTTTGACAAACTCATTCGAAAGGATTTTTTATATGGGAAAAATTATATCGTTAAAAGAAATGCAGCCGGGCCAGAAGGCACACGTGAAAGAGCTGACTGCATCAGGTTCAATGCGCCGCAGGCTGCTTGATATAGGTATGGTGGAAGATACAGAGATAAAGTGTGTAGGAAAAAGCCCCGGGGGCGATCCGTCCGCATTTTACATAAGAGGGGCTGTAATAGCCCTCAGGTCAGAGGACAGCCGCAATGTTATTGCAGAAGCGGAAGATGTCGTGCAGGATAGAAAAAGGATTGTCGCCCTGGCAGGTAATCCAAACGTGGGGAAATCGACTGTCTTCAACGGACTTACCGGATTGAGGCAGCATACGGGAAATTGGCCCGGAAAGACTGTTTCAAGCGCAAGAGGAATGTGCAATACCGAAAGGCACAGCATTGAACTTGTGGATATACCGGGGACCTATTCCATGCTGGCTCATTCACAGGAGGAGGAAGTGGCTCGCGATTTCCTGCAGTCAGGAGAGGCAGAGGCAGCCATAGTAGTCTGTGATGCCACGTGCCTGGAGAGAAATCTGATATTAGCCCTTCAGGTAATGGAAATCTGTCCCAAAGTCGTCCTTTGTGTAAACCTTATGGACGAGGCAGAAAAAAGGGGTATCAGGATAGATCTTGCTCTTATTTCGGAAAGACTGGGAGTACCTGTGGTTGGGGTAACGGCACGTAAAAAGGCCACGCTGAGAATGCTTACTGATGTTCTGGACGATGTTCTGGACGATGTTCCTGAGAATGTTCCGGAGAATGTTGCGGGTGATGCTGCGGATAAGGACCGGAATGACGTTAAGGAAGACGATGACAATACAGTGGTACAGCTTGTAAAAATTGCTGAAAAAGTATGCGACGGAGCTGTATCATACAGCAAAAAACATGACAGCCGGGACAGGAGGCTGGATAAAGTATTTACCGGACGCGTGTGGGCATACCCGATAATGTTTCTGATGCTGGCCATGATTCTGTGGATAACCATAGTTGGGGCAAATTACCCGTCAGAGCTTCTTGCATCCGGCTTTGCTGCACTGCAGGTAAAGCTCACGGCACTGTTTGAGGCTTCCGGTGCTCCGGCGTGGCTTCACGACATGCTGATACTGGGGGTTTACAGGGTATTATCGTGGGTAATTTCGGTTATGCTCCCTCCTATGGCTATTTTCTTTCCGCTGTTTACAATTCTGGAAGATGCGGGATATCTGCCCAGAATTGCTTATAATATGGACCGTGCATTTAAATGCTGCGGAGCATGCGGAAAACAGGCACTCACCACCTGCATGGGCTTCGGCTGCAATGCTGTGGGAGTCATGGGCTGCAGAATAATCGATTCTCCACGAGAAAGACTTCTGGCAATGCTTACAAACAATTTTGTGCCGTGTAATGGGAGATTTTCTGCCCTTATTGCCCTGATTACCATGTTCTTTGCATCTGCTGTTTCAGCAGGAGGCATGTTACAGTCTGCCTCTGCTGCACTTATTCTTACGCTTCTTATAGCAGGAGGAATTGCTGCAGCACTGGCCGTAACGGCGATTCTTTCGCGAACACTGCTTAAGGGAATGCCGTCATCATTTACTTTGGAGCTGCCGCCATACAGATGTCCGCAGTTCGGAAAGGTTATCGTGAGGTCCGTTCTTGACAGAACACTTTTTGTTCTTGCCAGAGCCGCTGCTGCAGCAGCCCCCGCAGGGCTCATAGTATGGATACTTGCCAACATGGTAATCGGTGGTGCAAGCATCCTTGACAGAATGGTATACCTGCTGGAACCTGTGGGTACCTTTATGGGACTTGATGGTGCGATATTGACAGCTTTCATACTTGGACTTCCGGCTAACGAGATTGTAATACCGATTACAATTATGATTTATACATCGCAGGGGAGCCTTGCCGAGCTTGGAAGTCTGGCGGAAATGCAGCAGCTTTTCACAGAGAATGGCTGGACTTGTGTGACCGCTATGTGCACCATGGTGTTTTTCCTGATGCACTGGCCATGTGCAACTACGCTCCTGACCATAAGAAAAGAGACGGGCAGCGTTAAATGGACTGCTCTGGCCGCTTTTATCCCTGCTGTATGCGGATTCATCCTATGCAGCCTGATTGCAGGGGTTGGAAGACTTGCTGCCTAAAAAAATCCCTCACGCATGATTATAAAAAATTTGCAAAGACTGGAATATAGGGGTTGAAAAAATTTTGGACTGAATATATAATATAGCTCGTTGTGCATTTTTATAAGGGGGATTTTTTATGGAAAGTTATGTTTTTCTTTTAAGTATTGCAATTATATTATTAGCAACTAAAATTCTTGGAGATGCAACAAACAAGGTTAATATGACGCAGGTTGTTGGAGCTCTGCTGGCAGGAGTCCTGCTGGGACCTTCATGTCTGGGACTTATCACCGAAACAGACTTTATAGCAAAGACAGCCGAAATCGGTGTAATTCTTCTCATGTTTATGGCCGGCCTTGATACGGATGTAACCGAAATGAAAAAGAATATCAAAGCCTGCATGGTCATTGCATCTATAGGTGTGCTGGTTCCGCTGCTGGGAGGCACTGCCTGCTATTATTTTTATTTCCGAGACACCATGACGGGTTATGACGATATCCTGAAAGCAGTGTTTATAGGCGTTATTCTTACTGCTACATCTGTCAGCATTACAGTGGAAGCTCTGAGAGAAATGGGCAGGCTGGAGGGAAAAGTCGGCAGCGCAATTTTAGGAGCAGCTGTAATAGATGATATTATAGGTATAATTGTTCTTACCGTGGTGATAAGCATGAAAGACAGCAGTGTTTCTATCGGCTCTATTCTCATAAAGATAGCCGTATACATGGTTATGATGATGGTGCTGGGATATCTCCTTAATCGTTTCAAGGACATGATAGACAGGAATCTGGGAAAGCGCCGTATAACCACATACATCGTGGCCGCATGCTTTATAATAGCATTTGTTTCGGAAACTTTCTTCGGAATTGCAGATATTACGGGAGCTTATCTTCTTGGACTTTTCTTTTCCCAGCATGAGATAAAGAGGGAGATTGCCAGAAAGATTACGGTACCTTCCTATTTGATCTTTTCACCGGTGTTTTTTGCCAGTGTAGGACTTAAGGTAGAACTGTCAGGAATGACAGGGAGTCTTATATTGTTTTCGGTTCTGCTGCTTGTTGTGGCGGCACTGACCAAGATAATCGGCTGCGGTATTGGCGCAAAGCTGTGCGGTTTCACTTCCAGAGAGGCACTGCAGGTGGGAGTGGGTATGGTATCACGTGGTGAGGTTGCACTGATAGTAGCCCAGAAAGGATACGCCGTAGGGCTTGTTGATGCGGCCATGTTTCCGCCTATTGTAATCGTGGTAATTGCCACAACTGTAATTGCGCCTATTGTGCTCAGGCAGATTATGTGCGATAATATAGGCAAACAATAAGGAGGCCGGAAATAATGAATGAAATAAAAAATGAAACTATAGATATTCTTATGAGCCACAGCTCCTGCAGAAGTTTTCTAGATAAACCTGTGCCGGAAAATGTGGCAGACGTTATAATTGAATGTGCGCAGCGTGCGCCTACTTCCAGCTATCTTCAGGCATACACCATAATAAAGGTAGAGGACAAGGAAAAGAGAAAGGCTCTTGCGGAATTCGCAGGGGGACAGGAATGGGTGGAAAAGGCCGGACTTGCTCTGCTTTTCTGCGCAGACCTTCACAGGCTGGACGTAATGCTTGATGTAGCAGACAAAAACGTGCTTCATAATGCAGAGCTCTACACTGTGGCAGTAACCGATGCGGCACTGGCTTCATCCAGGGCGCTTGCTGCAGCACAGGCTATGGGCCTTGGAGGTGTCTTCGTAGGAGGAGTGAGAAACGAAACTGAAAAGATGGCTGAACTTTTCAATCTTCCTGAGCTGGTGTTCCCTATGTATGTTGTCTGCATGGGATATCCTGCTGATGTGCCGCCTCAGAGACCGAGAATGGATAAGAGCCTTATTTCAGCTGTGGACGGTTATCCGGAGATTACAGGGCCGGAGCAGCTGGCGGATTACGAGAAAGAAGTGTCGGAATATTTCCTGGGTATTACCAATGGCAGAAGCGGTCGGGGCTGGATTGCAAGAGCTGAGCACGCCATATCGGTAAAGCCTCGATACAGCGTAGGAGAATTTCTTCATAAGGCCGGATTTATGACAGCTGATGAACCGGCTGAAAAATCTGAATAACAGGCATAAAACTGCGAGCTTATAATTCGCAGTTTTTTTGTGGAAAAAACTGTTTTAATATGATAAAATACATGTATGACTGATAATATGAAGATCACACGGCATAATCTGAAGTCTAAAAAGCTGTATCTCCTTGACATGGACGGGACTCTCTACCTCGATGACCGGCTATTTGACGGTGCAGAGGAGTTCCTGTCACACATAAGAGAAACAGGAGGAAGATACGTTTTTCTAACCAATAATTCGTCGAAGGGGAGAGACAGCTACATAGAAAAGATGCAGAAGCTGGGCATAGCAGCTCGTCCTGAGGATTTCATAACCTCAGTAGATGCACTTGTCTACAGGCTTAAAGACTGTTACGGGAAAGATGCTGTGACACGCAAATTGTATATAATGGGAACGGAATCCTTTAAGGAACAGATGAGGGCTGAGGGATTTAACGTAACTGATGTGCTTGGAGACGATATCGAAGTGCTGGTCATCGGCTTTGACAGGGAACTGACTTTTTCCAAGCTGGAGGATGCATGCAGACTGCTGGGAAGAGGAGTTGACTACTTCGCAACCAATCCTGACTGGGTATGTCCCACTGAATACGGTTATGTGCCCGATTGCGGCTCTTTTGCCTTCATGCTGGAAAAGGCAACAGGAAGAAAGCCTGAATTCGTAGGCAAACCGGAGCCACAGATGGCATATCTTGCCATGAAGCAGTTCGGTTTTTTGCCGGATGAAACATTGCTGATCGGGGACCGTCTGTATACGGACATCGCCTGCGGCAAGAATGCAGGTATAGATACAGCTTTTGTCCTTTCCGGTGAAGGCACTTTAAAGGATATAGAAGAGACCGGTATAGAGCCTTCATATATATTTGATGGTGTAGGGCAGATATCGGACGAACTTTTCGGAGGTAAATAAAAACATGAAACTTGACAACAAACGAACCATAACTATAGGCTTTGCATTTCTTGCTATCAGCGCCTTCTGGCAGACGTATGACAATATCATTCCGCTGATACTGAAATACTTCT
>CAZUFU010000096.1:0-6953 GCA_964619875.1 uncultured Oscillospiraceae bacterium | reverse complement strand
GGTCTTTATTTCCACGAGCTCTTAAGCCCTACGATTTCGTTAAACAAAAGGTTGTCTTCGCTGAACAGTTTCGGCTCAGCGATGAAGTAGCCGTGTCTGAAGAACTGGAAGCGCTCTCCCGCCTTTGCCTGAGCCACTGAAGGCTCTGCATAGCAGGTGATTTCTCTCATTGTTTCAGGGTTCATTGTCTTCTCGCCCTTCTCATCCTCAAGCATGAGGTAGTCAAACTGGCGGATCTTCACAGGTACAGCAGTTGCCGCATCTACGAAGTGAATAGTTCCCTTTACCTTCCTGCCTTCGAAACCTGAACCGGATTTTGTCTCAGGGTCATAGGTGCAGTGAAGCTCTTTAATGGAACCGTCCTCGTTCTTCACAACCTCGTTGCATGTGATGAAATATGCACCCTTGAATCTCACCTCGTTACCCGGGAAGAGCCTGAAATACTTCTTTACCGGCACTTCCATGAAGTCGGCGCCGTCAACCCAGAGCTCTCTTGAGAAAGGAATCTGCCGAGTACCCATCTCCGGAACCTGCGGATTGTTTTCCACCTCGCAAAGCTCACTCTGCCCCTCAGGATAGTTTGTAATAACAACCTTGATCGGGTCAAAAACCACGTTTCTGGTCTCCACCTTTTCCTTCAGGTCGTCTCTCACGCAGTGCTCAAGCAGAGATATATCAACAGTGCTGTTAGCCTTGGAAACACCTATCTTTTCGCAGAAATCTCTTACTGCTTCAGGAGTATATCCTCTGCGGCGTATACCTGCGATGGTCGGCATTCTCGGGTCATCCCAGCCGTCAACCACGCCATCATCAACCAGCGCCTTCAGATATCTCTTGGACATTACCGTATTGGTCAGGTTAAGTCTTGCGAATTCAATCTGCTGCGGAGGCTGCGGCCACCAGCCCACTTCTCTGAGAACCCAGTCATAGAGAGGTCTGTGGTCCTCGAATTCCAGGGTGCAGATGGAATGAGTGATTCCTTCTATAGCGTCTTCAATAGGATGTGCAAAATCGTACATAGGATAGATGCACCACTTGTCTCCTGTATTGTGGTGGGAAGCATGAGCAATACGGTAGATGATTGGATCTCTCATGTTGATGTTAGGAGACGCCATATCTATCTTGGCGCGAAGAACCTTCTCGCCGTCAGCATACTTGCCTGCCTTCATATCTTCGAAGAGGGACAGGTTTTCCTCTACGCTTCTGTTTCTGTAAGGGCTTTCCTTGCCCGGCTCCTTCAGAGTACCCCTGTACTCCTTTATTTCCTCAGGCGTCAGGTCACAGACATAAGCCTTGCCCTTTTTAATGAGCTCTACTGCCGCCTCGTACATCTTATCGAAATAGTCGGACGCCCAAAGTCTCTTTTCCCACTGGAAGCCCAGCCACTTTACGTCCTCCTCAATGGAGCTTACATACTCCACGTCCTCTTTCACCGGATTGGTGTCATCATATCTCAAGTTACACTTGCCGCCGTATTTAGCCGCTGTGGAAAAGTTCAGGCATATGGATTTGGCATGTCCGATATGCAGGTATCCGTTAGGCTCCGGCGGGAAACGGGTGTAAACCTTATCTCCGTACTTTTGATTTTCCAGGTCCTTTTCAATAATGCTGTGAATGAAATTGGTCTCTGCCATTACATTTTCCTCCGAATATACAATTAAACAATCTTAGAAATTATTGTAACACTATTTTTCAATCCTATCAAGGAATTTAGGACCTTTTATTTTATTACTTCCTGAGCGAAATACACTGACGCCATGGCATCACGCACATACCTGTCGGCATTTATCATGTCAGCATAAGTTTCCGTCAGAACTGCTCCTCCCACCATAACCGGGCAGCTGAGCCCCGCCTTTCTTAGCTTGACTATTGTCTCTTCCATGGCTCCGACAGTAGTGGTCATAAGAGCGCTCAGTCCTACGAGGTCTGCCTTTTCACGGTGTGCTGCTTCAACAATTTCTTCAGGAGCTATGTCCTTGCCCAGGTCGATTACCTTGTACCCGTAGTTTTCCAGAAGCACTTTGACTATGTTCTTACCTATGTCATGAACATCGCCTTTGACCGTGGCGATAACGATTGTGCCCTTGTCACCTGCACCCTGACCGCTTGCTGCAAGTTTCTCCTTTATTACAGCAAAGGCAGCCTTGGCAGCGTCCGCGCTCATGAGCAGCTGCGGCAGGAAAACCTTTCCCTGCTCAAAACCTTTGCCCACCTTGTCCAGAACAGGTATAAGGGTTTCGTTGATTATAGCCATAGGTTCCTTTATCTTAATCAGCTCTCTGCATGCAGAACCGGCGGCTTCCTTCATTCCTCTCTCTACGGCTGTCTCAAGAGCCGCCGCATCCTTACCCGAGGCAGATGCCGGCACAGCAGCCTGTGCAGATACCGGTGCACCGCCGTCATCCTTGCTTACTGCAAACTTCTCTATATATTCTCCGCAGTTTTCATCCTTTCCTGACAGAGCTCTGTATGCATAATATGATGTCATCATTGCATCTGATTTAGGATTGATGATTGCACAGTCCAGACCCTTCTGCAGGGCCATGGCATAGAATGTGGAGTTGATATTCTCTCTTTGCGGCAGGCCGAAGGAAATGTTGGAAACGCCCAGACTGGTCTTTACGCCAAGTTCCTGCTTTACAAGCTCAAGAGCCTTAAGGGTCACCATGGCCGAGCCGCTATCCGCACTGACCGCCATACAGAGCACGTCTATTACTATATCATCACGTGAAATACCGTAGCTTTCGGCAGTTTCTACGATTTTACGGGCAATCTCAAGTCTTCCCTCCGCAGTTTCCGGTATTCCCGCTTCGTCCAGAGTAAGTCCAACTACTGCTCCGCCGTATTTTTTCACCATCGGGAAAATTGCCGCCATGGATTCCTGCTTGCCGTTTACGGAGTTTACCATAGCCTTGCCGTTGTAATATCTCAAGGCCTTTTCCATGGCTTCAGTATTGGCACTGTCAATCTGAAGAGGCAGGTCGATAACGCTCTGCAGCTCCTTCATAACCCTGAGTATAGTTTTCTTTTCGTCGATTTCAGGCAGTCCCACATTGACGTCGAGCGCATGAGCTCCCGCCTCCTCTTGGGCGAAACCTTCGGAAAGTATATAATCCATATCCCCGTCTCTGAGAGCCTGTTTGAAACGGGATTTGCCCGTCGGGTTGATTCTCTCGCCGATAATTACATGACCCTTTGAGAAGTCAATGCTGTGGCTGTATGATGATATTCTGGTAAAATGTTTTTTCTCAATGGGCTTAGGGACTATATCACCGCAGCGTTCCTTTATGAGTCTGATGTATTCCGGTGTAGTGCCGCAGCAGCCGCCCATGAGCCATATGCCGTCGCCGGCCATGAGTTCCATCTGTTCTGCAAACTGCTCTGCCGTTATATCATAAAAGGTCTTTCCCTTTTCCTGTCTCGGCAGACCTGCGTTAGGGTTCACCAGCACGGGGAGATTTGTCAACTCCAGCATACGCTGTACCAGAGGGCGCATCTGCACAGGACCCAGTCCGCAGTTGATTCCGATAACATCGACACCAAGCCCTTCCAGAAGAGTTACAACTGCCCCCACGTCAGCACCTGTCAGCAGCTTACCTCTTTCATCAAAGGTAACAGTGGCAAAAAGAGGCAGCGATGTATTCTCCTTAACTGCCAGCACTGCAGCTTTCAGTTCGTAGGTGTCCGCCATGGTTTCTATAATGACAAGATCTGCTCCTGCCTTTTCTCCGGCAGCAGCCATTTCGCTGAAAATGTCATAAGCTTCATCAAAATCCATAGTCCCGATAGGCTTCAGCAGTTTCCCCGTAGAAGAAATATCCATGGCAGCATATGCTTTTCTGCTACTGCTGTCGGTGCCGCACACGCGAGCCATGGCCTCCTTTGCAAGGCCTATCCCCGCGATTATGACTTCCTCAGAGCTATAGCCGCTCCCCTCAAGCTTTATACTTGAAGCGCCAAAGGTGTTTGCAGTAATAACATCTGCGCCTGCCTCAAGGTACTTGCAGTGCACGTCCAGCACATCCTCAGGTCTGGTTATATTCCAAAGTTCTGTAATTTCACCCGGGCGGCTTCCCTTTGCCTGAAGCATGGTACCCATTCCGCCGTCAAAAAACAGCATTTTCTTTCCAAGCTCGTTTAAAATGTTCAAGTCAATGTCTCCTTCTATATGCATTATATGCTAGTCAATTCTTCTGTATTGGCAGTCAATCTTTTCACAGTATCTGCAGCCCAACTGCCGGCCGCAGCTTCCCCCTATGGGTATTACTGCCGTCACTGATTTTGACGGTATCATGATAAAATCTTCCGTCAGGGTAAGCCCTATCTGCCTCGGGCAGTCCAGAATGGCGAAAAGTTCTCTCTGATATTCCAGAGCAAAATCTCCATACCCGGGAGAAAATCTGTCTCCCAGAGGTTCACCTTCCGCACTGAACCTTTTATCCAGTTCGGTCTGAATTTCATCGCAGTATTCTTCAATATATGCTGCCGCAGCCGCCTGCATCACTGCACCCATAGCTATGTTTCCGGCAGTTTCACGTTTTATGAGAATATCCGCCTCTGCTCCCAGAGTAGCACCGAAAACAAGCATCCTGCTGCAGCCCGACATAACTCTGGCAAGGCTTTCGGAATGTATAACAGCACCGCCTTCCAGCATTATTTGTTCTGTCCCTGCCGATATTTCAACTATCCGGCTTGTACTTCTCAGCCGGCATCTTTCCGAAAGTAGTTCTATAGCCCTGTTCACCATCTCCAGTGTCTTTTCATCCGGTTCGGCAGAGCCCAGGCCAAGATACCGCAGGGTTTCACGCCTTATTACATCCGTTCTCATTTCTTCTCAGGCTCCCTCACCTTTTATTTGCCTATAATATATGAGAGATTGTTTCTTATACTCTCCGCCACATCAGGCTTGTTCATGGTGTAGATATGTATCCCCTTCACACCGTTTGCAATAAGGTCTATAATCTGATCTGTCGCATAGGCTATTCCTGCCTGCTTCATAGCCTCAGGCTTATCTCCGAACTTATCTACGATTGCCTTGAATCTGGCAGGAAGATATGTCCCTGACAGCTGACATATTCTCGCCATCTGCTTTCCGTTTGTAACAGGCATTATTCCGGCAATTACAGGTACTGTAATGCCCCTTTCCCTGATGCGGTAAAGGAAATTATACAGTACATTGTTGTCAAAAAACATCTGTGTGGTCAGGAAATCCACACCGTTGTCCACCTTTTCCTTGAGAAAAGTTATATCATCTTCCTTATGCTCGCATTCCACGTGGCCTTCCGGGTAGCAGGCAGCTCCTATGCAGAAATCACCATGCTTCTTAATCTCCCGCACCAGCTCAGACGCATATCTGTAATCTCTTGCCGCCGATGCATCAACCCCCGCAGGAATGTCTCCTCTCAAGGCCAGAATGTTTTCAATTCCACAAGCCTTAATCTCGTCTATGGCCGCCTTCACCTGTTCCGACGTTGAAGAAATGCATGAAAGGTGCGCAAGAGATGTAACGCCCATTTCATTCTGCACATGATCGGCTATCTTTATGGTATTATGTCCCGTGCCGCCTCCTGCACCATATGTAACGCTCATAAAATCAGGCTTTGACTGGCAAAGTCTGTCCACTGCAGCCAGAATAGGCTCAAAAGGCATGTCCTTCTTTGGCGGGAATACTTCATAAGACAAGGTGACATCCTTGCCCTTTAATATCTCTGATATCTTCATTTAATTCAGGTCCTCCTTAATGATGTCTTCAAGTTCAAAGTCTATGACCTTGGCCAGGTCCTCTGTCCCCAGCTCAATCTGGAAGCCAATGCGGCCTCCGCTGAAAAATATTGTGTCATAATCTGCCGCAGTATAGTGCACTGTGGTCTTAAAAAATTTTTTCATTCCTATAGGTGAACATCCACCGTGAATATAACCTGTAAGAGGCAGCAGTTCTTTCGACTTTATCATCTCTATGGATTTCTCTCCTACTGCCCTGGCAGCCTTCTTAAGGTCCAGCTCGCCGGAAACAGGCACCATGAAAACATAGTGTTCACCGGTCTTTCCCACAGTAACCAGAGTCTTGAAGCAGCGCTTGGGATCCTGTCCCAGCACCTCCGCAACCTCGTTTCCGCTTACGGCATCCGTGTCAGTATAGGTATGTTCCTTATACTTTATTTTTAACGCATCAAGCCTGCGCATGGCATTGGTCTTTTCGGCGTTTTTCTTTCCTTTATCCTTTGCCATACCTACTTTTCACCTTCTTCGTTTCCGGAAAGAGCATCCTGCAGATAAATTTTTCTCACATAAAGCTGACAGGCAAAGGCATTGCAGGCATTCCACAGAACCTGCCTCGGATCCCCCGGATCTTTTCCCTTCTCCATAGCGGTTCGTTTGAATGCACAGAGCACGGCCTCCTCCACGTAATCGCAGAACTGATTATATGCTTCCTGCCGCTCGGAATGTCCCAGTGACAGCTTAATCAGATAGGCAATCTCCTCGATGGTATACACCGGCTTGAGGATAGCTATTACAAACAGCGACGCTATGACCAGCCTGTCATATCTGCGATTCACCGGTGGCGGAAGAAAACGCAGCTTTACATAATTGTTCACCATGGTCCTGGTTATTACCTGTTTGCCGTCGTGGCTCAGGAAAGGTCCCAGCCATTCGTCCACCAGCAGCAGCACCTGATCCAGGTATTGCGGTACCGAAGGCAGCTCCTCCCATCTGGGCACTCTGAATTCATCCAGTCCTTTGGTTTTCATCACTCGTTTCCTCCTTGAAAATATATAACACAAAAATACCACAACATCGATATGTTGTCAACCGTTGACAAGGTTGTGATAATGTTGTATTATAGTTTTGATAACTAGATAGAAAGTTTATTAAAACTCATTCCTGACAGAATAAAAAATCGATAAGGAGAACATAAAATTGAAACAAATAAAAACACTGAAACAGATATACAA
>CAZUFU010000095.1:0-7042 GCA_964619875.1 uncultured Oscillospiraceae bacterium | reverse complement strand
CGCGGGAGGCACGGAGCCGTCCCCGGCAGCGTCCAGCAGGAAGCGATAGATCTTCAGGCGGCACTTTTCGTACTCCTCATCGTCCAGAACGGACTTAAAGAACCTGTGGTAGTCCTCGAAAACGGTCAGCTTCATTTTCACGGTTTTGCTGATGGACATGCTCTGAGAGGCCAGAGAACCCTTGGTCTTGACGTAGTAGTAAATCGGAATCTGAATGGCCCGGAAGAACTCCGCGTGGCGGATATACTCCAGATTGAACATGAAATCCTCGCACCAGCTGATCTTCGGGTCCATCCGAAGGTGGTGCTTTTCCACGATGGACCGGCGGTAGAGCTTGTTCCACAGCACGCCGTAGTAGAAGTCGGCGGGATTTTCCATCATGTGGGCGGCGTACTCCTCCCGGGACAGAATACCGTCCTCCTCGATATCCCCCTTCTGGGAGACCCGGTCACCTACCACCCGGTAAAAGTCCGATATCACCATGTCGCAGGGGCCGTCCTCCATGGCTCGCACCAGGGAGCTGGTGGCGTCGGTGGTAATCCAGTCGTCGCTGTCCAGAAACTGGAGATAGTCCCCCTTCGCGTGGTCAAGGGCCAGATTCCGGCTGGCGGAAACGCCGGAATTGACCTGATGAAAGACCCTGACCCGGCTGTCCCTGCCCGCGTAGGCATCACAGATGGCACCGGAACCGTCAGCGCTGCCGTCGTTTACCAGCAGCAGTTCAAAATCGGTGTAGTCCTGATTCAGGATGCTGTCGATACAGCGCCCGATGGTATTCTCCGCGTTATAGACCGGGATGATAATACTGACAGTGGGACTCATAAGGTGCGCTCCTTTTGGATAATTCTTTCCCCACAGGCGGCACAGCCGGCCCGGATGCGAACCGGGCAGCGCTGACGATGGCGTCCGCCCGCGTTTGGGTTATGTCGTTCTTACGATTTCAGGGGGCATTTTTCCCGCCTGCATTTGTTTCGGGTTCGCCGCTGTGGAAGCTGGCATACAGGGCGATAAAGTCCCGCTCGGCTTTGTTGAGATAGGTGCTTCTGTGTGTAACCATGGCAACCTTCCAATAGATATCCTCCTCCAGCCGGAAATACACCAGCCGATCGCTGGGGCCTGCATAGGCCTGGGGAAGGAACGCAATCCCCATCTGATTCTCTGCCAGGGATATCAGCATTCGGCTGACGGAGGATTCCAGCAGAATTTTCGGCTGGACTCCGGCACGCTCGAAGGCTCCGTCCAGAATCAGACGCATCCGGGTCTTGCGGCTGGAAAGAATCATGTTCTCGTCCTTCAGGGCTTCCAGAGGGATGATGGGAAGGGTCTGCCAGCTGTTTTCTCCGGCGCGTTTTGCCAGAGGAGAGCTCACAGGCACAGCAACAATGATATGCTCCCGGGAGGGGTGATGATAGACAAGCTCCGGCAGCTCTTCATCATAGGAGATCATGGCCATGGTGATCTTTCTCTGGAGCACCAGCTGACACAGCTGGAGCGAGCGGGCCTCTTCTACGGAGAAGGAGATACCCGGATAGCGGGGATGAAACGCCACGTATAGCCTGGCGAAGTCCGTGACGCCCCGCTCCGGCGTGTATCCGATGCTGATTTCCCCGTACTTTACCTCTGAGATATCCCCCAGCTGTTTATAGGTCTCATTCCGCAGCTCCAGAATTTTCCGGGCATTCTCCAGATAGATCCTGCCGGCAAAGGTCGGTGTCACACCTCTGCCGTTGCGGTCAAACAGCTCCACGCCTACCTCCCGCTCCAGCCGCAGGAGCTGCTGGTTCAGCGCGGACTGGGTCATATACAGCTTTTCCGCCGCCCGGGTGATGCTTCCTTCTTCGGCTATGGCCAGGATGCAGGAAATTTGTTTGATTTCCACAAATATGACCCTCCCGTTTTGTAACCTCTAAGACTTATTAAGAGCTTGTAGAAAAAGATGGTAGTTGCTTGCAGCTTTTTCATCCATTATAATAAAAAAGTACCGGAAGAGCAAGCCTTTTTCCGGAAAGAGATCGAAAAACAGAAAGAAAAGGAGAAACACTATGAAAAAAGTACTGGCACTCGTCCTGTGCGCTGTCCTGGCTCTGAGTCTGGTCGCATGCGCAAGCAGCAGCAAGAGCGGCAGCGCTCTGCCCAAGAATATTGAGGTTCAGCTCCCCGCAAAGGCTGGCGGCGGTACCGATGTCTCCGCCCGCTCCATTCAGACCTTCCAGAGCCAGAACAGCGGCAGCAACTTCACCATCGTGAACAACACCGACGGCTCCGGCGTTGTGGCCATGGAAACCGTCCGCACCGCAAAGGCTGACGGCTCCAAGATTCTGTTCTTCCACACCACCATGTCCATCAAGAAGGCCACCGGCGTGTACGACAAGTCCCCCTCTCAGGACTTCAAGGTCATCGGCTGCGCCACCCCCACCAACCCCGGCGGATACATCCTGGTTGTCCCTGTTGAGTCCGGCATCACCGACCTGGACGGCTTCATTGCCGCTGCCAAGGCAGCAAACGGCGAGTACATGATCGGCGTTGAGACCGGCGGCTCCTCCCACATCATGTCCGGCATCCTGTCCAAGGCTCTGGGCGTCAACCTCAAGTACGTCGAGGCTGGCTCCGACACCGACAAGCTGACCGCTCTGGTGGGCGGCTCCATCCAGTGCGCTCTGGTCAACGCCAACCAGGCCAAGCAGTACATCGAGGGCGGCAAGGTCGTAGCTCTGGCCTGCTTCTCCGCTACCGAGGAAGGCGGCCGCAACTCCGTTCTGCCCGATGTGCCCTCCTTCAAGGAGCTGGGCTACGACTGCGTGTTCGGCACCTACTTCTACGTCCTTGGCCCCAAGGATATGAGCGACGAGACTGCCAAGGCCCTGTATGACACCTACGTGGCTGCCGCTACCGATCCCGCCACTCTGGAGATCCTGGAGAAGGCCGGTATGGGCATGGTCTTCGTTCCCTTCGAGGAAGGCGCTTCCTACATCGCTGCTCAGGAAACTGCCCTGAATGAGGTCTGCGCCGAGCTGGGTCTGGCTGGCTAAGACGCTGACGAATCTCCCCTTCTCGCACGAACCCACCGGTGCCTTACCGCACACCGCCCAGCGGTTTGGTAAGGCACCGCTTTTTCCAATCGGAACCATTATGAAAGGACTGGATTTCCATGAAAATCAAGCGCGACCAGGTTTCCGGGCTTGCCATCGTAGCCATTGGCCTGTTTTTCCTGTATCTCACCTTGCAGTTCAAGAAGCCCTTCAGCCCCAGCTATCCCGGCCCCATGCTCATGCCCTTCATTGCAGAGTTCGGCCTGATTGTGTGCGGCCTGGGCATCTTCCTCCAGGGCTGCAAGCAGAAGTCTGAGGACAAGGTGTTCCTGAACAAGGAAGGCTTCATGCGGTTTGTCATCAGCTTTGCCATTCTGTGCCTCTACATTTTTGCCATGAAGTATCTGGGCTTCCTGCTGGTCACTCCCTTTGTACTGTTCGGCATTACCTATTATTTCGCCAGGGCCAGCAAGATTGCTGTAAAAATCCCCACTGTTATCATCTTCTCCATCGTTGTGACCGGTGTTATTTACGGCATGTACGTGCCCCTGTTCGGTATGACCCTGCCCACCGGTCTCCTGTTTGGTTAATGGGGAAAGGAGTATCACCATGATTGAAAACCTGTCTTATATCCTTTCTCAGTTTACGGTTCCCATGAATCTGGTTCTGATGTTCGCGGGAACCTTCGTGGGCATTCTGTTCGGCGCCATCCCCGGCCTGTCCGGCACCATGGCGGTTATGCTGTTCATGCCTCTGACCTACGCCATGAACTCCGGCACCGCCATTATTTTCCTGCTGTCTCTGTGGATCGGCGGCTGCTCCGGCGCATTCATTGGTTCCGTCCTGCTGGGCATCCCCGGCTCTGCTTCCGCCGTCTCCACCTGCTGGGATGGTCACCCCATGGCCCAGAAGGGCCAGGCAAGCAAGGCGCTGGCCATCGGTATGACCGCCTCCTTTATGGGCACCTTCTTCTCCGCTCTCGTCGGCGGCGTCCTGGCTGAGAAGGTTGCTGACTTCGCCTTCAAAATGGGTGCCTGGGAATACGCCTCCCTGTGCCTTGTGGCCATGACCATGGTTCTGGCCATCTCCAAAGGCAATATGCTCAAGGGCCTGGTGTCCACCTGTATCGGCCTTATGCTGGCATCCGTTGGCTTCAGCCCCATCGATGCCGAGCTGCGCTTCACCTTTGGCAATATGTACCTCATGGGCGGCCTGAGCATGATCGTGGTGCTGACCGGTATTTTTGCGGTGACCCACATTCTGGTCACCTTCTCCAAGGGCTTCACTCCCATGCCCGAGGTTGACGGCAAGGGTCTGAAGGGCTTCGGCCTCACCGTGAAGGACTTCACCGAGGAGGCCGGAAACATCATCCGCTCCTTCCTCATCGGCCTGGGCATCGGATTCCTGCCCGGCATGGGCTCCGGCCTTTCCAATCTGGTGGCCTACTCCTCTGCCAAGAACGCCTCCAAGCATCCCGAGGAATACGGCCACGGCGCTCCCGGCGGCATCTGGGCCCCCGAGGTTGCAAACAACGCCTCCATCGGCGGCGCCATGATCCCCATGGCCGCTCTTGGCATCCCCGGCGACTCCACCACGGCTCTCCTCATCGGCGCCCTGACCATCCACGGCCTGGAAATGGGCCCCATGGTGTTTAAGAACTCCGGCAATGTGGTTTACCTGATGTTCTTCACCGTTATGGTGGTGGCTGTCGTGGTGCTGCTGATGCAGTTCATCGGCAAGCGCTGGTTCCCCTACATCCTGAAGGTGCCCAGCCACTTCATGTACCCCGCTCTGCTGATCATCTGCCTGGCCTCCGCCTATGTGGACTCCGGCAGCCTGTACAAGTGCGGCATGATGATGGCCTTCTGCTTCATCGGCTTCCTGATGGACTGGGCCGGTCTGCCCTCCAGCCCCCTGATCCTGGCCTTCATCCTGGGACCCACCCTGGAAAACAACATGCTCAAGGCCTTCCAGTACTCCGGTACCTGGACCAGCTTCTTCACCCGCCCCATCTCCTGCGTGCTGATGGTCATTGCCATCTTCTGTATCTTCAGCCCCGTGGTTCGCTGGGCCATTGACCAGGTGAAAAAGAGCAAGGCCGCAGCCAAGTAAGGAAAGGAGAACAGTTATGGCACTCAACAGCACCTCTGTCAGCGGCCCCTCCCCCAACTGGTATATGGAGAACACCTGCCGCCGTCCCTGGGACACCTATGTCGCCCCCTTTAAGATGGCCCCCAACGTCTGGTTTATCGGCGGCAACAACTGGGTGGCCTGCTACCTCATCGAAACCAGCGAGGGCTGTATTCTGATCGATACCGCCGTCCATGAGAGCGTGTATATGATGATCGACAACATCTACAAAATCGGTCACAAGCCCACGGATATCAAGAAGATTCTGCTGAGCCACGCCCACATTGACCACATCGGCGGCGCCGCTGCCATGAAGCAGGTCACCGGTGCCCAGGTGTACATGGGCCGCCGGGATGTGGAGGAGTATCTTCACAAGCGCCCGGAGCTCGCCACCCTCAGCGACCAGTACACCTGCTGCCTGTTTGACCCGGATTTCTACTATGATGACAATACCCCCATCGTCCTGGGGGACACCGTGATCCACAGCGTTGCCACCCCGGGCCACACCCCCGGCACCACCTCCTTCTACTTTGACGTGACCACCCCGGATGGCAAGACCCTGACCTGCGCCATGCACGGAGGCATTGGCCTGAACACCCTGAGCAAGAAGTGGTTCCTGGACAACGACCAGCCCGAAAGCCTGATGGACGAGTATATCGCCCAGCTGAAAGCCTGCGACACCTGGAAGGTGGACATCACCCTGCCCAGCCACACCAACCAGGTGGGCATTCTGCAGCTGATTCCCGAGGATCGCACCGACTATACGCCCTTCATCGATGCCGGAATCTGGCATGAGCTGATGGCGGAACGCCTGGAGCGTGCCCTGAAGCTGAAGGCGGAGAACGACGCATACACTGGGTGATCATTTGAAGATAATAAACCGTGGTACAGTTCGCAGAACGCGAATGCTGTACCACGGTTTTTCCTGCGCCCGGTGAGCGCAGGCGCTGCAGGGTGAAAGTCCCGAAGCCGCCCGGCAGCGGGAAAGGTCTGCACCCGGGGCGGCTGGGCTGCTTCGGGATTGGGCGGATTCCGGTTTTATGCCTGGGGCACCAGAATGCCCTTCATATCCGCTACATCACACTGGCCGTAATCGTTGCGGCCGATGGCCACCACGGTTCCGTCCTTTTTCAGGCCCACGGAGTAGGAGTCGCCTGCGGCGATGGCCACGATGTTCTTCCAATCGTCCACATCGCACTGGCTCTTGGTGTTCTGGCCTACGGCAACCAGGGTGCCGTCCTTTTTCAGCCCCAGGGTGTGCTTGAAGCCGGCGGCGATGGCCACAATATCCGTCCAGTCGTCCACATCACACTGCCCGTCGGCGTTGCTTCCTGCGGCAACAACGGTGCCGTCTGCTTTCAGACCCACGGTGTGCAGACTTCTGGCGGATATGGCAATAATGTCCGTCCAATCCTCCACGTCACACTGGCCGTATTCATTGTCACCAACGGCAACCACAGTTCCGTCCCTTTTCAGTCCCACGGTGTGATCCCGTCCCGCGGAAACCGCGACAATATCCGTCCAGCCGTCTACGTCGCACTGACCGCTCTCGTTGTCTCCCGTGGCCACCACGGTGCCGTTCTTTTTCAGACCCACGGTGTTTTTGCCCCGGGCGGAGATGGCAACGATGTTCTTCCAGTCGCGCACGTCGCACTGCCCGCTGTCATTGCTTCCGGCGGCCACCACGGTGCCGTCTGCCTTGAGGCCTACCGTGTGCTCGAAGCCCGCGGCAATGGAGGTGATGTTTTTCCAGCCGTCAATTTCACATTGACCATCCCCGGCATCCCCCACCGCCACCACGGTGCCGTTGGTTCGGATGCCTACGGTGTGGTAGCCGCCCTCGCAGAGGGTCAGCTGACCTGAGACTATGCGCTGCATGAGCA
>CAZUFU010000094.1:0-7062 GCA_964619875.1 uncultured Oscillospiraceae bacterium | reverse complement strand
TCAGCAGCAAAAGCAGATTGGAATGTCTCTTTATGTATGAGTTGAGAATGCATGCATATTTCATGTCCATCTCGAATTTTTCCTCTTCCTGTGGAGGATTGTCCAGAATCGAATTTATAGCGTCAAGCTGGGGCTTGACTGTTTCGGAAATATAATCGTAGAGACGGTTTTGTTCCTCTATCCGCATGAGATTTTCCTTCATACGGTTTTCGGCCTCCAGCATAGTGTTTTCCTCTGCGATGACATCTCCCAGGTTTTCTATTTCACGGTTGAGCCTGTTTATTTCAGTAATATCACGGGTCCAATAGCCATATCCGCCTTTTACCGGTATACTCATAAGACTGATGTTTCCGTCATCCATGAGTACATTCTCAGCGGCAGCATCACTGACCTGCTGAAGACTCACCTCCGCACTTCTGACTGACCTGTATCTGACGGTACCGTCTCTTTCCATAATACCGGCACCGATGGTTGACGCGTTCCACAGTACCCCGTAATAGTCGTTGGACGGCAAAAATCCCAGACATATGAGAAATTCCATAAAAGATGCGAAAACTATGCAGCCCATCTCAGGCACAAGGAACATTTCATGCAGCAGATTTTCCGATCCAACCACCATAAGTACTGTATATATCAGGCCAATGACAAGAGGTATGGCAGGAATCCATATTTTTCTTCGCTGTGCCGCCACTGAACAGCGGGCGAAGGAAACTGCCAGAATTGCCACAAAAAGAATCGCCATCCATGTCATTGCGGCATAATATACCGGTCCTCTCACTATATTGACCTCGTCCCAGGCTTCAAGCCCGTAAATGAATCTGAAAGCCTGCTGATGTATATCGTTGGTGAGAACAGCCAGAGCCAGCAGCCCTGCAGGTATGAAAAGCAGCTTCCACCTACGGCTTATGGTGCTGTCGTAGCTCAGGCCTATGTGAAGGACCGAAAGGAACATAAGAAGCGGGATAAAAATCATCGGAACATAATACAGATACCAGATGTAACGGCATGCGGTCCACTCCGAAAGGAGGAACTCATACTTTATTGTTCTGATGCACATCCAGAAAATCATCAGAAGTCCTGCGGCAATGAAATGTCGGCGCACGGTATCCTGGAGAATTCTTCTCTTTATCTGCCATATCCACAGGAACAGGGCGGCGGTAAAAAGAGAAAAAACAATACAGTTGTATGAAATAGTGGAGCAGAATCTTTCATCACTTTTGATTATTATTCTGATTACGCTTGCCAGAAAAACCATGGTCAGGCATACGATATTGGTATTTCTGGTCTTCTGTCCGCTTTCCAGAGAATCATGACCGCGGACTGCACTGTATATTATGAACATTAACATTTCCGTAGCCACATAGGATACTGAAAGAAATTCAAATTCCTCATCTACAAACTTTTCAGCAATCCAGACAATAATGTTAAGCAGTACTGTGGCAAGCATAAAAACAGCGTGTTTCAGTTCAGCTATACGTTTTTTTGCTGAAGAAACCAGTATCACTGCCGACATGGCGATAAAATATACCGCTACATATACAGCATATAGAAAATGCAGCGGACCGTACTCCTTCTGAAGCATGGCGGCTCCATTTACGAAAGTCAGCGAAACTTCCTCATAGTAAAGCGTGCTGAATCCTCCGCTTGAGGCCAGCAGAAACACAGCTGTTCCCACCAGTGCCAGTGCTGTGAAAAGCCTATTCTCATGCCTTACTCTGACTTTGCACATGTCCATTACCGTCAGCAGCATTACCGGCTGCAGCGCAGCAGATCCCAGATAAGCCAAGCTGTTTGCCATAAGCGCACTCCCAAGTGTACCGGATACGGACAAGGCAAAATACCCTGTATTCACCGTTAAAACGGCCATGAATACAAGCTGAAGCCGGAACTCTTTATATGAAGTTCTGTAATAGCAACCTGCCGCCAGCATCAGAGAAAGCAGACAGAGCACTCCATAGGCCACACATGTTCCCGACATAAACCAAAACCTTCCTCTACGAGTTCTGTTACCTGTTCTTTTTGTATATCACCCACAGCCCCTTGAGCAGCAGGTCCTCGTCAAGTATTATGTCTTTTCTGCAGAAAGGTGCAATAACCCGTGCCAGTCCACCTGTGGCAACTGCCGTAACAGGACAACCCATGTCCTCCTCAATTCTTTCGATAATGCCGTCGATGGCAGCCGCGTTGGAATATATCACACCACTCTTCATACATTCGATAGTGTTGCGCCCGATGAGCTGCTTCGGCTCATCCAGGCTTATATTGTTTAACTGCGATGCGTTTCTTGCCAGTGCATTGAGGGCCGTATTCACGCCGGGATAAATCATACCGCCGATGTAGTTTTTCTTTTCGTCTACCACACAAACAGTAGTTGCTGTACCCAGATCAAATACCACCAGTGGCACGCTGTACTCGTTGATGGCAGCTACCGCATCGGCTACCAGGTCGCTTCCCATGGTGCCCGGATTGTCGATAAGTATGTTCATGCCGTTTTTCACTCCAGGCCCCACGATGAGAGTCTCCTTACGGATGATCTTTTCGGCGGCAATCTTGACGATTTTAGTCAGCTGCGGTACGACAGAGCTGATAATAGCACCTTCTATTGTCTCCGGATCGATATTGTGAATATCCAGTACCATCTTGATGTCTATGGCATACTCCAGCTCCATCTTGCTGCTGTTTGTGGAAAGCCTCTCAATGAAGTAAAGCTTTTCCTCGTCGATGCATCCAAGCACTATGTTGGTATTTCCTATGTCTATAGCTAAAATCATTTTATTTCTCCTGTCTTGGTCAAAAGAAAAACTGACTGCAACATTCATTTCATTGATGTTGTCCTTTGGTTTTTCTTTTAACCACTTTCTTCTTGTTTTCCCCCAAAATAGAAGTGAAAATTGCCTGTTTACTGGGGGAATTTTGTAAAATTATATTATTAATGGGTTGAAATACGATAAAAAAGGGCCAAAACTGCCAAAATTCCCCCAGTAAATTGCTCATTTGGTGTGTTTTTCGGGGGGACCAAATCAGAGAATGTTGCAGTCAGTTTTTCTTTTAACTATTCTCCTGTCTTTTTTCTATACACTCCAGTATGCCGTCAACGATCCGTGCAGCGGTTTCTTCCTTGGAAAGCAGCGGCAGCTGGACCTGGCTGTCCTTTGTAATCAGAGTTACCATGTTGGTATCTCCCTTAAAGCCCGCCCCTTCAGTGTTGAGGCTGTTGGCTGCAATCATGTCCAGATTTTTCTTTTCCAGCTTTTTAACGGAGTTTTCTATAAGGTTCTCCGTCTCCATGGAAAATCCGCAGAGGAACTGTCCCGGCTTCTTGTTTTCACCCAGCGCTGCCAGTATGTCCCTGGTTCTCTCCAGTTCTATGGAAAGGTCTGCATCCTTTTTTTTCATCTTGTGGTCTGCCGTATGCTTAGGTCTGTAGTCTGCAACCGCTGCTGCCTTGATGACGATATCCGCATCAGCAGCTTCTCTTACAACAGCCTGATACATGTCTTCAGCCGAAACCACAGGAATCACCTCCGCAAATAGGGGCTTTTCAATGGCTGTCTGCCCTGTAACCAGGGTAACCTGTGCACCTCTGGCCGCGCAGACTCTTGCAATGGCATAACCCATTTTGCCTGAGGAATGATTGGTGATGTACCTTACCGGATCGATGGCCTCCTGAGTAGGCCCCGCAGTCACCAGCACCTTCTTGCCTTTCATATCCTTTTCGTAGGCCAGAGTCTGGTAAATATACTGACGCAGCACCTCAGGCTCAGGCATTTTACCCGCGCCCGTATCCCCGCATGCCAGATGACCCTCTGCAGGCTCGATGACCTGCCAGCCGTACTTCCTGAGTACCTCAATGTTGTCCTGAACTACAGGATTCAGATACATTTCTGTGTTCATTGCCGGGGCAATGAGCTTAGGGCATGTGCGGCATGCCAGCACCGTGGTGGTCAGCATGTCGTCTGCGATGCCATGCGCCAGCTTGGCGATGACGTTAGCCGTGGCAGGTGCGATTAAAACCGCATCGGCTTTTTTAGCCACAGCCACGTGCTCCACTTTAAATTCAAAATTTCTGTCAAAGGTGTCCACCAGGCACTTGTGGCCGGTGAGTGTTTCGAAAACAATCGGATTGATGAAATTCTCAGCGTTTTTAGTCATGAGAACCTCCACGTCATATCCGTCTTTTATCAGCATGCTGGCAAGGGAAGCCGACTTGTAAGCGGCGATTCCTCCCGATACTCCCAGCAGTACCGTCTTCTTCTTGTCCATGAAATAATTCCTTTCAGTTATGTCGTATATTATTATTGCTTTTGTTATTTAGACTTGTATTCCTTCCAGTACCTGCTGTACATGTCGTCGGCCTCTGATCCCAGATTCTTCAGTGTTTCGCACTTTGCCAGAACCTCTTCACCCGGGTTGAGCACCGGATTGTCTGTCAGGTCTGCTATCTGAGTGTTCGGGATGGCATAGGTCAGATATTCAAAGTTGTCTGCCGCCACGTCTGCGTCCAGCATGAAATCAATCCATGCTTCGCCCCCTTCCTTGTTGGCTGCATTGGCTGTGACAGCCCAGCAGTCTGTCCAGACCTCAGTTCCTTCCTCAGGAATCACAAATCCCATGTTTTCATTAAGCTCCTGTGAGTAGAGAACTTCTCCTGAATTTACAACTGCCAGAGCAGCGGATTCTCCTATCATCAGTTCACGGGCACTGTCGTTGGCCAGCTTGTATACCAGAGGTTTCTGCTTCAGCAGAAGCCCTGTCATCTCAGCCACTTCCTTCTCGTCAGTGGTGTTCATTGAATATCCCAGTACTTTGCCTGCTATCATATACATCTCACGTAAGGAATCCGGCATTACAATCTGGTCGTTGTACTTTTCGTCCCAGAGGTCCCTCCAGGAATTTATGTCAGAAGCATTTACCATTTCCTTGTTATACATGATGCCGTAGGTGCCCCAGGTGTGTGGCACGCTGTACTTCATTCCGGGATCGAATTCCTCCAGGAACGGCTTGATATTCTCGGAAATATACTGAGCGTTAGGTACGTTGTCGTAGTTGATTTCAGCCAGCATCCCTCCGTCAATAAGCTTGGCTATCATATAGTCTGATGCGCATATGACGTCATACTGTGCCGTATTGTTTTTTATTACCGGATAAAGCTCCTCGTTGGTATCGAAGTAGTCGATTATCACGTCATATCCGGTAGCTTCTTCAAACTCATACTCCAGTTCCGGGTCGAAGTAATCACCGAAACAGTACACATAAACCTTTCCCTTCTCTCCTGCCGTGCTGTTTCCTCCGCCGCAGCCTGCCATAAGTACTGCGACCATGACAAGAACCAGAGTCAAAGCAGTGATCTTTTTCATTTTTTTCATTATTTTTCTCTTTCCTTTCTGTTACTTAATACATTTACTATAACCAGAACTGCCAGAACCAGTACAAAAATCACAGTGGACAATGCATAAAGGGTAGGTCTTATTCCCACCTTCACCTGACTGTAAATCAGAGTGGAAAGCGTGTTTATACCTGCGCCTCTGGTAAAGTGAGTTATTACAAAGTCATCAACGGACATGGTAAAGGAAAGCAGAAATCCCGATACCACTCCGGGCATGATGTCGGGCATCACCACCTTGAAGAAGGCATACAGCGGAGATGCACCCAGATCCAGTGCCGCTTCATAGGTGTGGCTTTCCAGCTGCTTGAACTTTGGCATTACCGACAGTATCACGTAAGGAATACAAAAGGTGATGTGGCTGAAAAGCACTGTCCCGTAATTGAGGGATATGCCGCATACTATGAAAGTCATCATGATAGAAATGCCCGTCACGATATCCGCGTTAAGCAGAGGTATATTGTTGATGCCCATGAGCACCAGCCTGCTTCTTTCCTTCATAGCGTTCATGCCTATACAGGCCAGAAGTCCCACGATTGTTGCAATAGCCGCCGCCCAGAATGCTATGGTAAGAGTATTCCATAAAGCATCCATTATAGTTTTGCTGGCGAACATTTCCTGATACCATCTCAAGGAAAAACCCGTCCATCTCGACATGGTCTTGCCTTCGTTAAATGAAAGCACCATGAGGGTGAAGATTGGTAGGTATAAAAAGAGAAGTA
Source organism: uncultured Oscillospiraceae bacterium (assembly GCA_964619875.1). Lineage (GTDB taxonomy): Bacteria > Bacillota > Clostridia > Peptostreptococcales > Anaerovoracaceae > SUG1106. The sequence continues at coordinate 957 of CAZUFU010000094.1, read as the reverse complement.
TGAGTGCCAGATACAGACCCTTTCCAAAAGATGCAAAGGCTGCCGCCCCGGCGCGTCCTTTTTTTACCGTCATATCATGTTTCCCTCCCCTTCTCTGTCGAATTTTTCAATGAGAGCCATGCTGATGATAATAAATACCATCATGACCAGAGAAAGCCCTGCGCCCAGATTCCAGTTGGAGCTCACGGTAAATTCCTGTTCGATAATGTTTCCGATAAGGTTTACTTTGCCTCCGCCCAGCATGGTGGAAATTGCGAAAGTTGTCAGAGACGGCACAAACACCATGGTTATGCCGCTGACAATGCCTGGTACCGCAAGGGGTACTATAACCTTTCTCAGCACAAGAGCTCTGCCGGCTCCCAGATCATAAGCCGCTTCTATAAGGTTGTTATCTATTTTTATAAGTGCGTTGTAGATAGGCAGCACCATGAAAGGCAGATAGTCGTATACCATGCCGAGAACGACCGCCGCCGGTGTGTTGATAATGTCTAACAAGGGCAGTCCAAGCGTCTTCAGCACTATATTGATGATGCCGTTTCTCTCCAGAAGCACCTGCCATGCCATGGTCCTCAGCAGGAAATTCATCCACATAGGCAGGATGAATACGAATACCATGAATCCCTTCTTTCCCAGCTTGCTGTCCTTGAGTATAAGCCCCAGAGGGAATGCCAGCAGAAGGCATATGGCAGTACTTATTAAAGCCAGCCCCAGTGAAAGACCCAGCGCCTGAGCATGGTTTCCCGTTGCTATGGCTAATATGTTGTCCAGGGTGAAGGCTCCGCTTCTGTCTGTAAGACCGTAAAATGCTATTACCCCCAGCGGTATCAGTGTGCCGCAGAGTATGAAAGCCAGAAAAGGCCCCGAAAACACTCTTTTAAGGTTTCCGTTCATGGAAATGTTACTCATCGAGAGAAATCGCCTCCTCGTCTTCAGACTGCGGCTTGTGCATAATCTGAA
>CAZUFU010000093.1:0-7152 GCA_964619875.1 uncultured Oscillospiraceae bacterium | reverse complement strand
TACGACCTTTGCAGAAATGAAGAGACAACCAAGTATATGAGAGCGACAGCTAAGACTAAAAAAGCAAAGAAATAAAACTACAGGAGTTACAGCTAATGGTTACAAAAGCCGAATTTTTAGAAAAAATATTAAGTATAAATTCGAAATATAACACCGATTTGATTGGAAAGGCCTTCGACACGGCGCAGCGTCTGCATGACGGACAGCTGCGCAAAAGTGGAGAGCCGTATTTCATTCATCCTATAAATGTAGCATATATTCTCGCAGAAATGGGAATGGATGATGCTACAATTGTCGGTGGGCTTTTGCATGACGTCGTGGAGGATACAGATTATACCAGAGAACAGCTGGTTGAAGATTTCAATGAAGAAATCGCTCTGCTGGTAGACGGTGTAACCAAGCTGGGTACTATAAAATTTGAATCCAAGGAAGAGATACAGGCCGAAAATTTCCGCAAAATGTTTCTGGCCATGTCAAAGGATATTAGAGTTCTGATAATAAAGCTGGCGGACAGGCTGCATAACATGCGTACAATGGGCTTCATGAAGCCCGAAAAGATTGTTGAAAAATGTAACGAGACACTGGACATATATGCACCTCTCGCCAGCAGACTTGGCATTTTCAAGGTTAAATTCGAGCTCGAGGATCTGGCCCTGAAATATCTCCATCCTGAAGAATTTCAGGAATTGAAACAGAAAGTAAACAAGCGCAAGGAAGAGCGTGAGGCTACTATAAACAATGTTATCGGAGAGATAAAAGATGCTCTGGATGACATGAATCTCCATTATGATATTTATGGACGAGCAAAGCATTACTACAGCATTTATAAGAAAATGAAGCTGCAGAATAAACAGATCGATGAGATATTTGACCTTATCGCGGTCAGAATAATCGTTGATAATGTTAAAGACTGTTATGCTGTTCTGGGTATAGTACACACCATGTGGAAGCCTATACCGGGCAGATTCAAGGACTATATAGCTATGCCGAAGCCTAACATGTATCAATCACTGCATACAACTGTTATAGGTGATAACGGCGAACCTTTTGAAATCCAGATCAGGACATATGAGATGCATCAGGTTGCTGAATACGGTATTGCTGCTCACTGGAAATACAAAGAAGGAGATACATCAGGAAAATCCTCAAATGATGATATCAAACTGGCATGGCTTCGTCAGTCTCTGGAGTGGCAACAGGATATTAATGACCCTAAGGACTTCCTTGAGACCATGAAAATGGACCTGTTTGCAAGCCAGGTGTTTGTATTTACACCTAGAGGTGATGTTATAGAACTGCCTGCGGGTTCTACGCCGCTGGACTTCGCTTTTAAGATTCACTCTGCTATCGGCTGTAAATGTGTAGGGGCAAAGGTAAACGGAAAAATGGTTACCATCGACTACACTCTTCAAAACGGAGATATTGTCGAAATCGTAACTTCTGCAAATTCAGCAGGTCCAAGCGTTGACTGGCTGAAGATTGCCAAGAGTTCCAACGCCAGAAACAAAATCAGAGGATGGCTGAAGAAGGAAAATAAATCTGACAATATTGAAAAAGGTAAAGATTTAATTGATAAATATATAAGAAAAAAGGGAATGGACCCGGCACTTTGTGCAAAATCCGTGTTCCTGAACAGAGCTTTTAAGGCCATGAACTTCTCCAGTGCGGACGAAGCGTATCAGCAGCTCTCAAACGGGGGAACTCTTGTCAGCAAGTTCTGCAACCTGCTGTTCGGATATTATGCCGAAGAGACAAAGACGGAGGTTAAGACCAACGAGGAAGTCATAGACGAGCTCAAGGCAGCAGAGGCAAGAAAAGCAAAACTCCAGCGCAGAAACCAGGACAGCCCCGGAATAATAGTAAAAGGAGCAGATAACCTTATGATTAAGCTGGCTAAATGTTGTAATCCGGTTCCGGGGGATGAAATAGTTGGCTTCATAACAAAAGGCAGAGGAATTTCAGTACACAGATGTGACTGCTCCAATATCACATCACTGCCGGAAAACGAAAAAGCACGGTTTATAGAGGTTGAGTGGGAAGATCTTAAGGTAGGGAAGTCCTATAATACAGACATATGTATAGTAGGAACCGATCGAAAAGGCATGCTTTCTGATATATCCAGAGTATGTGAGGATATGGACATTCATCTTTCAGGAGTAAATGCCAAAAGCGGTAAGGATGGCAGCCTTACGATGACCATAACTCTATCAATTTCCTCCACTCAGGAAATGCAGAAGGTTCTCAGAAATCTGAGAAATATTGAAGGCGTTATTCATGTTTACAGGGCAAAATCATAAAAGAGGATAATATGAGAGCAGTAGTACAAAGAGTAACAGATGCAGATGTATCTGTAGATAATAAAATTACGGGGGCCATAGGCAAGGGCTATGTTGTTCTCCTGGGCGTTGAGGAAGGAGACACAGAAGCTGACGCAGATTATATGGTGGAAAAGATAACAGGACTCAGAGTTTTTGAAGACGATGAAGGTAAAATGAATCTTTCCATGATGGATATAGGGGGAGAACTTCTGAGCGTTTCCCAATTTACGCTGCTGGCAGATGCAAGAAAGGGCAGAAGACCAAGTTTCGTTAAGGCTGCAAGACCTGATGAAGCGAATCGACTTTACAGGTATTTTAATGAAAAAGTACGCGAGAAAGGCATTAAAGTTGGAGAAGGTGTTTTCCAGGCTGAGATGCTTGTCAGAATCAATAATGACGGTCCGGTGACTATATTACTGGACAGTAAGAAACTATTCTAAACAAAGGATTAGAAATGAAGATAAACAAATATTTGACAGGAATAATAACAGTAAACACTTATCTTGTTTACGACGAAGATACTAAAAAGGGATTTATAGTAGACCCTGGTGCATATTGTCCTCAGCTGACAAAAGATGCAAAAAATGAAGGAGTTGACATAAAATATATTATTTTGACTCATGGACATGGCGATCATATCGGAGGTGTTGCAGAACATCTTAAGGATTTTCCTGATGCTAAAGTGGTTGCTTACGAGGATGAAGCTGAAATGCTTGCCAATCCCGAATTAAATCTCTCAAAAGATTGCTGCAGACGTGAAATAAGTATGTCTGCGGATATTTATGTCAAAGACAGAGAGACGATGAAGGTAGGAAACATGGAACTCACCTTTATTCATACACCGGGACACACCAAAGGGGGCATGAGTATATATACAGACGGACATCTGTTCAGCGGAGATACGCTTTTCCGCATGTCCATAGGCAGAACAGATTTTTACGGCGGAGATTTCAGGGAAATAATTAACTCCATCAAGGACAGACTTTTCCTTTTCCCTGATGATACTGTAGTTCTTCCGGGACATATGGGTTCCACAACTATAGGAGATGAAAAGAGAGGAAATCCTTTTGTATAATTTTGTAATCAGAAACATTACAAACAAGTATGACTTTACAGAACTGATAAAGATCTTCCTTTCGCCGGACGAGTTCTCTGCATACACTGAAAACGAGTTTGAAACCATTTCTGAGAATGAAAAATCATCTGGAGATACAGTTTATTTCAACGATGGGCTTTCCGGAGACAAGAATCTTATAAAGCGTGAAATTTACAGCTTTTTAAGTAATGTAACCGGAAAAATACCACCATGGGGGATTCTTACAGGCGTCAGACCGGTGAAACTAACCGGTGAGATTTTTGAGAGAACAGGGAGCGAGAAGTCGGTATTTCACGAGCTTCTGGACACATATCTTCTCAACAGAGAAAAGGCTGAACTGCTGATTGACACGTACAAATACCAGCAGAAGGTATGCGGAAAGGCAGAACCTTCATCAGTGGGTGTGTATATAGGAATACCGTTCTGTCCCACAAGATGCCTTTATTGCTCCTTTACTTCAAATCAGGTGCCTGACAATGAGATTTCCAGATACCTCGAGGCTCTGAAAAAAGAAATCGAATATACAGGCAGGAGAATGAGAGAAACGGGTCTCTGGCCCGAAAGCATATATATAGGGGGCGGAACTCCAACTACACTTACTGCAACACAGCTTGATGAGCTGCTCACTGCTGTAGAGGAGAATATGGATCTGAGCAGAACGGCAGAGTTTACAGTTGAGGCAGGCAGACCTGATACTATAACCTTTGAAAAGCTTGAAGTTATAAAAAAGCATGGTGTCCAGAGAATCAGTATAAATCCTCAGTCAATGAAAGAAAGAACACTGGAGTTTATCGGCAGATCCCACAGCCCGGAGGATATTGTGAAGGCATTTGAAAAGTCAGCTTCTGCAGGCATTTCAATGGTAAACGCTGATGTTATCGCAGGACTGCCGGAAGAGAAACCGGAAGATTTTGCTGAGACGCTTAAAAGAATTCTGGAACTTGATCCTGCAAACATAACAGTCCATACTCTTGCAGTAAAGAGAGCATCAAGGCTGGTGGAAGTGGATAAGGATTATCACTACAGACAGTCCGAAATAGTAAAACAGATGCTTGAAATAAGTAAACAAATGCTGTCAGAAGCTGGTTATGCGCCATACTATCTGTATCGTCAGAAACACATGGCAGGAGCATTTGAAAATGTTGGCTATTGTAAGGACGGAACTCCTTGCATATATAATATAAGAATTATGGAGGAACGACAGACTGTGCTTGCTCTCGGTGCCGGAGGCATCAGCAAGATGTATTATCCGGATGAAAACAGGCTTGAACGCGTTCCAAATGTATCAAATTATGAGATCTATATTTCCAGACTGGATGAAATGCTGGATAGAAAAGAAAAAAATATTTTTATGGAGGTAGAAAAAGGATGTTAACAAATGCACCAAAAGGAACTAAAGACATGATGCCTGATCAGGCGTACAAATGGCATTATGTAGAAAAAAAGTTCGCTGAAATCTGTGCAAGATACGGCTTTAAAGAAATCAGAACCCCGGTTTTTGAACATACCGAGCTTTTCCAGAGAGGAATAGGTGATACTACGGACGTTGTTCAGAAAGAAATGTATACATTTAAAGATCACGGCAACAGAAGTATCACTCTTAAGCCGGAAGGAACTTCACCTGCTGTAAGAGCTTTTATCGAACATAAACAGTACGCCGAGGTTCAGCCGATTAAATATTATTATGATATTCCGTGCTTCAGATACGAAAAGCCACAGTCAGGAAGGCTCAGACAGTTCCATCAGTTCGGTATTGAAACATTTGGTACTCCTAACATGATGGCAGACGCTGAAATCATTTGTCTCGGCTATGACTTTCTTATAGGCATGGGCATTAAGGATATAACTCTCAGGATCAACAGTGTAGGATGTCCTGAGTGCAGAAGAAAACACAGGGAAGCACTCAGATCATTCCTGGAACCTAAATATGATCAGCTGTGTGATACCTGTAAGGACAGATATGAGAGAAATCCGATGAGAATCATTGACTGCAAGTCACCGATATGTCAGGAGCTGGTAAAGGGTGCACCTATGATGGTGGACTATCTGTGTGATGACTGCAAAACTGCTTTTGAAGAGCTTCAGCAGAACCTGACAGCCATGGGAATTCCTTTTGAAATTGACCCGACTATCGTAAGAGGTCTTGACTACTATACTAAGACAGCATTTGAATTTGTTACAAACAGTCTTGGAGCACAGGGTACAGTATGCGGTGGAGGAAGATATGACCACCTTGTAGAAGAGGTTGGAGGACCTCCAATCCCTGGAGTAGGTTTCGGACTTGGCATTGAAAGACTGATCATGCTTATGGAAGCAAACGGTGCAGAATTCCCTGAAGAAGAAGGGGTCGATGTTTTCATCGCTGTAATGGGCGATGCAGCTAAGGCATTCGGTCAGAAACTGGCAAGAGAATTCAGACAGAAGGGTCTTAATGTTCAGATGGATACACTGGCAAGAAATATCAAAGGTCAGTTCAAATATGCAGACAGACTTAACGCAAGATACACCGTTGTAATCGGTGATAACGAACTGGCAGAAGGAGTTGTATCCCTGAAGGATATGTCAAAATCCGAACAGAAACAGGTAAAATTTGAGGATTTATACGAAGAGATTAGGAGATAGTTAAATTGAGTACGTTATTTAAAAGAACACATATGTGCGGAACTTTAAATATAGACAATGTTGGTGATGAGGTTGTTCTCAACGGCTGGGTTGCTAAAAGAAGAAATCTTGGCGGTCTGATTTTCGTTGATCTTAGAGATAAGACAGGAATCGTTCAGGTTACCTTCGACGATAAGATTCCACAAGAGCTTTTCGACAGAGCAGACTCACTCAGAAGTGAATATGTTGTCGGGGTAAAAGGAAAGGTATGCGAAAGAAGTGCCAAAAATACTAATATAGCCACAGGTGAAGTTGAAGTTTTTGCAACTGACCTTGTGATATATTCTGAGGCTGATACACCTCCTATTTACATCAAGGACGACGATAATGTCGACGATAATCTGAGACTTAAATATCGCTATCTGGACCTGAGAAAGACCAAAATGCAGAGAAATCTGTCTTTCCGTCACCAGGTTACCAAAATGGCAAGGGATTATTTTGACAGCTGCGGATTTACAGAAGTAGAAACTCCTATGCTCATCAAATCAACGCCGGAAGGTGCCAGAGACTATATCGTACCAAGCAGAGTATATCCAGGTTCTTTCTATGCATTGCCACAGTCACCACAGCTTTTTAAACAGCTCCTCATGGTTGGAGGCACTGACAGATACATGCAGATAGTAAAATGCTTCAGAGATGAAGACCTTCGTGCCGACAGACAGCCGGAATTTACTCAGATAGACCTTGAAATGTCTTTTGTGGACATGGATGATGTTATAGAAATCCAGGAAGGATTTTTAAAGAAAATCTTTTCAGAGCTTATGGGTGTAGAAATCCAGACTCCGCTTCCAAGAATAACATGGGATGAGGCCATGGAAAGATACGGGTCAGATAAGCCGGATACCAGATTCGGTTTTGAACTCAAGAAGCTGAACGATGTAGTAAAGGATTGTGAATTTAAGGTGTTTACCGATGCACTGGCTGCAGGCGGTGACGTAAGAGGTATCTGTATAGACGGTGGAAGTGATCAGTTCAGCCGTAAAGATATAGACAAGCTGACCGAACAGGCAAAGGCTTATGGCGCCAAGGGTCTTGTATGGATCAGAGCAGCTGAGGGAGAATATAACTCATCAGTAA
>CAZUFU010000092.1:0-7222 GCA_964619875.1 uncultured Oscillospiraceae bacterium | reverse complement strand
TACCGTCAAATGTAGCTTACGAGGATGATCAGATTATCTGCTTCCACGACCTGGAACCGCAGGCACCTGTACATGTGCTGGTGATTCCTAAGAAGCACATCGAATGTATCGATGCGCTGACTGAGGAAGACAGCGAGCTGATTGCACATCTCATGCTTAAAATCAAAGATATTGCGGCTGAGCTTGGCCTGGAAAACGGCTACAGAGTGGTAAGCAACAACGGTGAAGACGCTTTTCAGACAGTAAAGCATCTTCACTTCCATATTCTCGGAAAGAGAAAGCTGACCTGGCCACCGGGCTAAAACGATATGTACCCTCTTTACTGGACAAACCGGTAAGGAGGGCTTTTTTATAGGGGCATGACCGTTTTGATGTCGGGTGTTTTCCACAAAAATATGTGAAAAACCACTTTAAAATGGGTATTGGATAGGCACATAATTTCACTTCCGAGAATAAAATATTACAGCAAAATCAAAGTAGAAAAGGAGTGAACATATGGCTGAAAAATACAATGCAGCGGATAAAAGCCTTGACATGGGTCCGGAGCCTTACATAACTGATGTGGACAGAATGGCGGTAATCAACAAGGATTACAGAAATGCTCTATGGACCGGAGAGCATCTGCAGATGACCCTTATGACCATACCGCCAGGCGGAGAAATCGGCACAGAAATCCATCACGATACCGACCAGTTCATACGCGTGGAACAGGGAAGAGGTATAGCCAGTATGTGCGGATAGGTGACGTGATATTCGTTCCTGCCGGAACCTGGCATAATGTGATGAATACTGAAAACTTTCCTCTGAGACTGTCAGCCGTCTACGGACCTCCACATCATCCCAGAGGAACTGTGCAGGCTGTTTCCGAGCAGTCTGAACATTAAAGACATCAGACATATTTAAGGCTTTATATGCCGCTGGCACCGTAGTTTGACAGAACGCGGGCGGAAGGGTCATCCACGTTGCACCCTTCCCAGTCCTTGTTCGGCATCCAGTAGCCGGCAATCATGTGAGCCTGGCCCGGATAGAACTTCTCAAAGAGTTCGCGGTATAGAAGCGATTCTTTAGTAAATGGTTTCGGAGGAGAGAAGCGGTCTTTGAGAAGTTCAAACTGCTGGTCTGTATAGAGACTTTCTGCATGTGCCTTCAGATAATCCACCATGGAATGTCCCACAGCATCGCTGAAAGCAGCTTTTTCTCTCATCAGGATAGAGCGAGGCAGGATATCCTCAGCTTCAAATGCATGACGCAGCAGATATTTACCTTTGCCGTAGGTGTTCAGCTTCTTTTCCGGGTCGATGGACATGACGTATGACACGAAGTCCAGGTCTCCGAAAGGAACACGTGCCTCCATGGAGTTGACCGAAATGCACCGGTCTGCACGAAGAACATCGTACATGTGGAGTTCGCGTATACGTTTCGCTGATTCTTCCTGGAAAGCGTCGGCCGACGGAGCAAAATCCGTATATTTATAGCCAAAGAGCTCATCTGAAATCTCACCGGTGAGAAGGACACGGATGTCGGTCTGCTCGTGAATTGCCTTGCAGAGCAGGTACATACCTATTGAAGCCCGTATGGTAGTGATGTCGTATGTTCCCAGCAGATGGACAACTTCCGGTAGTGCAGAAATAACATCCTCCTTTGTGATGATGATTTCGTGATGATTGCTGCCGATGAAGTCAGCCACCTCTCTTGCATATTTCAGGTCGATGGCATCCTCGGACATGCCTATGGCAAAGGTTTCTATTGGTTTATCAAGAATTCGGGCAGATACAGCGCATACGAGAGATGAATCCAGCCCGCCGGAAAGCAGAAAGCCTACAGGAGCGTCTGCATCCAGACGTTTTCTGATTCCTTCGGTCAGCTTTTCCCGTATGTTTCTGCAAATGGACGCCATGTCATCGTGGCTGACCATGTCAACGCAGGTCATATCTCTGTAGCAGTGGAATTCACCATTGATATAATAGTGTCCTGGAGGAAACGGCATGATTTTGTCTGTCGGTCCTACCAGATTTTTTGCTTCTGAAGCGAAGATTATGCTGCCTTCCTTGTCATATCCGTAGTAAAGGTGCCGTATGCCTATGGGATCTCTTGCGGCAATAAGTCCGCAGGTTTCATCATAAAGAATCATGGCAAATTCAGCGTCCAGCATGGAAAACATGCTGACTCCGTACTCAAGGTAGAGAGGAATAAGAATCTCGCAGTCCGAGTCACTTCTGAAAGTATAGCCTTTCTCTTCAAGCTCACATCGTATGGAGCGGAAACCGTAGATTTCGCCGTTGCACACACAAGCTATGCCGCCGGAGACGAAAGGCTGCATGCCGGCTTCGGTGAGTCCCATGATAGCAAGCCTGTGAAAGCCCAACATCCCCTGTTTGAGGGGATGCAGTCTGGTCATGTCAGGACCTCGGGAAATAGTTTCATCGAAGCCCTTTTTTAATTCTTCAAGGGGAATCAGTCCCCCGGAATATCCTATAATTGAACACATAAGTTGTTTTCCTCCGTTTATCTGATGCCGAAGAGCAGGTGACCATAGGAAGGGTAAGGCCAGTAGGTCTTGGCTGTAATTGTTTCCAGCTCGTCGATGACGATGCGGAGCTCTGCCATATCGGCAAATACTTTTTCTCTGTAGTAATGTCCCATTTCTGTGATATCTGTCATATCCTTTGCATCTACAGTATCTTTCTCCAGCAGTGAAACCTTATCGTATGCGCAGGACAGCAGTGACGAGAGCTTTTTAATCAGAGAATTCTCGTACTGACATGAGATATCTTCAGAGATATTCTTCTTTGCCAAAAGAGTATCTGAAAGATCTTTGGAGAAGGCACTTACTGCAGGAAGGATTTCCTTTTTAACCATCTCTATCATTGTCAGCGCTTCTATATTGATGACCTTGCAGTAGTTTTCCATAAGAATTTCGTAGCGGGATTCCATTTCCTCTTTAGTAAATACCTTATGAGATGTGAACAGATCCACGTTTTTCTTATGAAGGAAGTACGGCAGTGCGTCCGGTGTTGATTTAAGATTGAGAAGTCCTCTCTTGCCGGCTTCCTCTACCCATGATTCGTCATAGCCGTTGCCGTTGAAAAGTATGCGCTTGTGCTCCTTGATTGTATCCTTGATCAGTGATTCCAATGTGTGATCAAAGTCATCGGCAGGCTCGAGAATATCTGCAAACTGTTTCAGGGATTCGGCAACGATGGTGTTAAGAACCACATTAGGTCCCGACAGTGAAATTGATGAGCCCAGCATACGGAACTCGAACTTGTTGCCGGTAAAAGCGAATGGGGAGGTTCTGTTTCTGTCCGTAGTGTCCTTCGGGAATTTAGGGAGAATCTTTACGCCGACTTTAAACATTTCCTTTTCGGTTCCACCGTAAGGTGTTCCTGCTTCTATGGCTTCAAGTATTGCAGACAGTTCTTCACCGATGTATATGGATACGATTGCAGGGGGTGCTTCATTGGCTCCAAGTCTGTGGTCGTTTCCCGCTGTGGCAACGGAGATTCTAAGCAGGTCCTGGTAATCGTCTACAGCCTTGATGACAGCACAGAGGAAAAGGAGGAACTGTGCGTTTTCATAAGGTGTGTCCCCGGGCTCCAGAAGATTAAGCCCTGTGTTGGTGGAGATGGACCAGTTGTTGTGCTTGCCGCTTCCGTTGACACCGGCGAAAGGCTTTTCGTGGAGCAGACATACCATGTCGTGTTTCTTGGCAATCTTCTGCATGAGCTCCATGGTAAGCTGGTTATGATCCACAGCTATGTTGGTTGTGGTGAATATAGGGGCCATTTCGTGCTGTGCCGGTGCTACCTCGTTGTGCTCTGTCTTGGCCAGAATGCCAAGTTTCCATAATTCCTCATTTAACTCCCTCATAAAAGACTGCACCTGAGGCTTGATAACGCCGAAATAGTGGTCATCAAGATCCTGGCCCTTAGGAGGTCTGGCTCCGAAGAGGGTTCTTCCTGTGTATATGAGATCCTTCCTTCTGTCGTAGATATCCTTGTCTATGAGGAAGTATTCCTGTTCCGCTCCGACTGTGGTTCGTACTGATGTGACATCGTCTTTGCCGAAAAGCTTCAGTACGCGGAGTGCCTGCTTGTTGATAGCCTCCATAGAGCGCAGAAGCGGAGTCTTCTTGTCAAGAGCTTCTCCGCTGTAGGAACAGAAGGCTGTCGGGATACAGAGAACACCGTCTTTGATGAATGCATAGGATGACGGGTCCCAGGCAGTATATCCTCTGGCTTCGAAGGTGGCACGCAGACCTCCTGAAGGAAAACTTGATGCATCAGGTTCGCCCTGTACCAGCTCTTTGCCGGAAAATTCCATTATTACCTTTCCGCCATCTACCGGTGATATGAAGCTGTCATGCTTTTCGGCGGTGATTCCGGTCATAGGCTGGAACCAGTGAGTGAAATGGGTTGCTCCTTTTTCAACAGCCCAGTCCTTCATAGCGTTGGCCACAACGTTGGCAACATTTATATCAAGCTTCTTACCGTTTTTGATGGTAAGCTGCACCTGCTTGTAAATATCTTTGGGAAGTCTGTCCTGCATTACAGAATCTCCAAATACGTTTTCTCCGAAAATTGCTGTTACATTTAACCCGTTCATTGTCTAGTACCTCTTTTCTGTCGATTTTTTAAGTAAAAATAAAAAGGCAACGGCAGCGTAAGGATAGGAAAGCTTTTCCTTACGACGCCATTGCCGCATTTACCTGTATTGAGTTTCAATGTAGCGAATTATAAACCCATATTTGGTTGTTGTCAACAAGTTTTTTAAAATTTTTTGTTCTTTTTAACATATTTTTTCTCTGCTTAACTTGACAAAGCCGTGAAAACAATTTAGAATTAGTCCATTCATAAATGAAGGAGGGAGTAAAATGTATTCCTACGATGAGGTAATGACTTTTGTGGAAGAGGAGGACGTGAGGTTTATCCGCCTGGCATTCTGTGATATCAACGGAAAACAGAAGAATGTGGCCATTATGCCCAGCGAACTGAAGCGCGCCTTCGAAAGCGGCATATCTTTTGATGCTTCTGCTATTGATGGATTCGGTGCTCAGATAAAAAGTGACCTGTTCCTTCATCCTGATCCGTCAACTCTGGTGATACTGCCGTGGAGACCTTCGGAGGGCCGTGTGGTAAGGATGTTCTGCGATATAAGTTACCCGGACGGAAGTCAGTTTGAACTGGATAACAGATACATCCTGAAACGGGCTGCGAGAGAGGCGGCAAGAGAAGGTATAAGCTGCTTCTTCGGCACGGAATTTGAGTTTTATCTGTTCAGGACTGATGGAGATGGAATGCCTACGCTGATACCTTATGACGATGCAGGATACTTTGATATCGCTCCTGACGACAAAGGTGAAAACATACGCAGAGAGATTTCACTTACTCTGCTTGATATGGGTATTCAGCCGGAAACATCTCACCATGAGGAAGGTCCGGGGCAGCAGGAAATAGACTTCCGGTTTTCTGATGCTCTCAGCGCTGCAGATAATGCCATCACATTTAAGAATGTAGTGAAGACAATATCTCAGGCTGCAGGTGCTCATGCTGATTTTTCGCCTAAACCCCTGGAAGGTAAAAGCGGCAACGGAATGCATATCAATATATCTATAAAGGACAGAAACGGCCGCGACGTTCAGGATATGTTCATGGCCGGTATCATGGAGCATATCAGAGAAATCACAATGTTCCTCAATCCGAAAAAGGAATCCTACCTGAGGCTTGGAGAAAAGAAAGCCCCTAAGTACATCACCTGGTCACCGGAAAACAGGTCGCAGCTTGTCAGAATTCCGGCAGCAGCACCCGAAAACAGGAGAATAGAGCTTCGTTCGCCCGATCCTACCGCCAATCCGTATCACGCCTATGCGCTTCTTATATGGGCAGGGCTGGACGGAATCAGAAGAGGTCTCATGCCGCCTGAACCGACCAATGTGAATCTTTTTATGGCAGATGACGATATCACTTCCTCACTGGAGAGACTGCCTCAGTCTCTGGATGAGGCCAGGGAATTTGCAAAGAACAGCAGAATTGTACGGGAGTGTCTGCCTGAAAAGCTGCTGGAGACCCTGGGACTGTAAAGCAAGCTGCAATTCTACGGAAAGGAGGGGTAACATTGCTGACAGAAAGACAGCACCTTTGCGGGCTGATCATATCCAGGTCCGACAGAACGCCGGAAGCCGTAGGGCCAATTCTGACGATGAATGGTATCGGAAAGGTTTTGCGTGCTCAGAGTGCAGGGGAAGCCAGGCGTATGGTTATGAGCCGCCCGGTGGACATCGCTATTATCAATACCCCTCTGCCTGATGATTTTGGAATTCAGCTTGCCATTGAACTCTCGGAGAGGAACATATGCGTGCTGATATTTGTCAAGGGCGACCGGTACGAACAGATTACCTACAAACTGGAGGAATACGGTGTTATAACCTTAGCAAAGCCGGTAGACAGGGCATCGCTGGTCCTTTCTGTACGCATGCTTAAAGCGATGCGCGCCAAACTGGTGAAGATGGAGACACAGCATTCTTCTCTTGAAAGCAAAATGCGGGAAATAAGACTGGTAAACAGGGCCAAGCTGCTTCTCGTAGAGCGGCTTTCCATGACGGAGGAGGAAGCACATCATTTTATCGAGAAACAGGCCATGGATTCCTGCGTGAAGAAAAGTGAGATTGCAGAAAATATCATAAAGACCTATGAAATATAAAAACAGGCAGAACTGACGCGTTCTGCCTGAATTCATTTTAAATTATTTTTTCAAGAATTCCTGTACCAGATTCTTTACCATGCCACCGTCTGCCACGCCTTTAACCTTGGCCATGACAGGTCCCATGAGCTTACCCATGTTCTGCATGCCGCCATCAATTCCGAGGGAAGCAGCAGTTTCAGCAATGATTTCACGGAGCTTATCTTCGGAAAGCTGCTCCGGAAGGTATCTCTGGAGAACCTCGATTTCTGCTTTATAGGAGTCGATTAAATCTGTTCTTCCGGCTTTTTCAAAATCAGCGAGGGCATCTTTTCTCATTTTAACCTGTTTTGATAAAATAGCAATAATGCCTTCATCATCAAGCTCTTCTCTGTGGTCAACTTCATACTGTTTAACCGCAGCGCGAGCAAAACTTATTGTATTCTTGGAAACCTCGTCCTTGGCTTTCATAGCCTCCTTGAAGTCTGCCATAAGTCTCTCTTTAATGGTCATTTACTTTTTCGCCTCGATTCACCGGTGAGTA
>CAZUFU010000091.1:0-7287 GCA_964619875.1 uncultured Oscillospiraceae bacterium | reverse complement strand
AACCGACCTAAAATCATCTTGCGGCAGAGAGAAAAATTCTACTATTTTTTATTGCAGATACACGCCATAGGAGAAATTTTGTCGTAAATGTCGCTGTCGAAAGCCTCCGAAAAGGTCCTTAGCTCTCCAAGACTGAAATCTTCTATGGCTTTGCCATGTTCTATTCCGTAGAGCACCATGCGGCCTATGATTTCATGGCATTCTCTGAAAGGAATACCCTTGCTCACCAGATAATCTGCTGCATCTGTGGCATTCATGAAGCCGCTTTTGGCCGAATAAGCCATTTTTTCCTTGTTAAAGGTGATTGTGTCAAGCATAGCTGTAAAGACGGCGAGGCAGTCCTTTAAAGTATCTCCTGCATCGAATACGGGCTCCTTATCCTCCTGCATATCCTTGTTGTATGCCAGAGGAAGCCCTTTCATGACTGTAAGAAGGCTCATAAGGTCACCGTAGACCCTGCCCGTCTTGCCGCGGACAAGTTCAGCCATATCCGGGTTCTTTTTCTGCGGCATTATGCTGCTTCCTGTAGCAAAGGCGTCATCCATCTCAATGAAACCGAAATCCGGTGTATTCCACAGGATAAGCTCCTCGCAGAACCGGGAAAGATGCATCATGGCTATGCTGCAGCAGCAGAGAAATTCCAGCGCGAAGTCTCTGTCGCTCACTGCGTCCATGCTGTTGGGACATATACCTGAAAACCCCAGTTCTTCCGCCATAAAGCTCCTGTCTGTATGGTAGGTGGTACCTGCCAAAGCTCCTGCTCCCAGAGGCATGAAGTCTGTACGGCTGAGGCAGTCGCCGAACCTTTCCAGATCACGGGAGAACATGTTGTAATAGGCCAGCATATGCTGAGCCAGCATTACGGGCTGAGCCTTCTGAAGATGAGTAAAGCCCGGCATTATGGTATGTTTGTTTTCCTCGGCGATTCTCAGTATGACAGACAGTAGCTCTCTGAGTTTTTCCTGTATTTCACCGATGGCATCCTTCTGGTAGAGCCGGAAGTCCACCGCCACCTGGTCGTTTCTGCTTCTGGCGGTATGAAGCTTTTTGCCTGCATCGCCTATGCGCTGGGTGAGGATTCTTTCCACGGCCATATGAATATCCTCATCTCCGTCTTCAAATTGAAGTCTGCCAGCCTCCATATCCCAGTAAATCTGCTTGAGGCCTTCAATTATTTTCTGGCCGTCATCTTCAGCGATTATGCCCTGTTTTGTCAGCATCCCGGCATGAGCTATGCTGCCCTTTATGTCCTGGGACCACATGCGGCAGTCCACATCTATGGAAGAGGAGAATTCATCAGCAAATGAATTCTCCTCCTTTGTAAACCTTCCTTTCCAGAGTTTCATTATGTTTGGAGCCTCCTTCCAGCTGTTCCTTCTGTATTGCTCTGATTTTAAGCGGCAGTGAGAATAAGTTTATGAAACCTTCGGCATCGCTCTGATTGTAAACCTCGTCGGCACTGAATGTTGCGAATTCTTCGCTGTAAAGTGAATAATCCGACTTGCTGGCACAAGGGAAAGCGTTGCCTTTATATAATTTCATTTTGACAGTTCCTGTTACGTATTCCTGTGTGGAATTGACAAAAGCGGAAATGGCGTTTCTCAGAGGGGTAAACCACAGGCCGTCGTAGATCATCTGAGAAAACTTCTGAGCTACG
This sequence comes from uncultured Oscillospiraceae bacterium, assembly GCA_964619875.1. Lineage (GTDB taxonomy): Bacteria > Bacillota > Clostridia > Peptostreptococcales > Anaerovoracaceae > SUG1106. The sequence goes on along the minus strand of CAZUFU010000091.1, from coordinate 5,630 downwards.
ATGTTCTTGTACTGCATGGTGTCTCTGTCAAGAATAAGCCTTTCCAGAGCCATGTGAGCAGCGAAAAGAATAGTTCCGCCCGGAGTTTCGTAAACGCCTCTGGATTTCATACCTACGAGACGGTTCTCTATGATATCTATGGTTCCTATGCCGTTCTTTGAGCCCATATCATTGAGCTTTGTAAGGAGAGTGACGGCATCCATCTTTTCTCCGTCAAGAGCCACAGGAATACCTTTTTCGAAAGAGATTTCCACATATTCTGCTTTGTCCGGAGCATCTTCAGGTTCGCAGCTGAGCACGTGAATATCCTTTTTATATTCGTTCCAAGGGTTTTTAGTGAAAAAAACCAAAAAATGCGAAAATAATTTCAAAAATATGAATAAATATGCTTGATAAAGTTTGAATGCCGGTGTATAAAACAGCAAGAGACAGAAAAAACCTCAGAGGCATTTGCTTCTGAGGTTTCTGCTAATTTATTCAAGAGATTTTTTCAAAACTATGATACATGACTTCATGGTTTCGAAGGCGTTTATAACAGCCTCCTTATCTTCATAAAATCCGCTGCTTTCCTCCGGAGGGAGACTTTGCAAAGTGGTCAGCAAGGAGAAAAGATTGCCGTAAACCTTTCCGGCTTTTCCGGAAATGATCTGCGGACGCGCAAAGACTCCGCCCTTCGCAAGCTGTGAAGACAGCTGTGAAAGATGCATCATGGTCATTGAAGCGCAGCTGAGGAATTCAATGGCAAAATCCCTGTCGCCGGCGCCGTCTCTATCACACAAACATATTTTACTGAAACCAAGTTCATTTTTTAAAAATTCAGGATCTATTGAGAATACTTCTTCGGAGCAGACATCTGTTTTGCTGAAAGGAATGCAGTCCGTTCCGACAAGGCAGTTCTCAAGCCTTGTAATGTCACGCTTAAGCATACAGCTGTACATTGATGTATCTGAATTTGCCGATGCTTTTTTTTCGAGGCACTCAAGCTGCTGAAGAAGATCTTTAATGGCATCTTTGAGGTAAAATCTGAAAACCAGAGCAGTGTACTGAGTTTCATTCCTGTGAAGGTCGATTTTGCCGCCGAGGTCACCGATTCTAAGTGACAGAATATTGAGTATAGCCTTGTGGATGCTCTCATCCTCCGCAGAAAAATTAATTCTGCCGGCCTCCATATCCCACAGAAGTTCCTGCATGTGAACCAGGATGGCATCGCTGTCGTCCTGAGAGATAACACCGCTTTTTGCAAGCATTTTTACATGAGCCATGCTTACCAGAATGTCATGTTTCCAAAAATATTTATCACAATGGATGCTGGTTTCAAAGGCCTTTGTAAGGAAAGCATCATCCTCGGTAAAGGTGCCGTTCCACGTTTTCATTTTTTAATATCCTCCAAACCTTTTGAGATTAACTCTGTGAATAAATATGAATTTATATGAATAAATTCATAAGCGATGGGCTAATTATACAACCGACATACAAAAAAAGCAATAGTTTTTAGAGAAAAAACACAATTTTTATTCATTTTTATTAAAAAATATTCTTTTGAAACGGGATAACATTAACGACTGTAGGCCCATTTCCCCACAAGAACCTGAATTATTCCTGCAGCAGGAACCGCCAGAAGCATGCCTGTTATACCAAAAAAGTATCCGGCAACGCTGACTGCCAGGAGCACAAAAAGGGGATGGAGCCCTGTAGTTGCACCGACGATTTTAGGATAGATGTAGTTGGAGTCGAGCTGCTGTACAAGGAACAGTCCCAGTATTACCAGGAAGCCATGTGCGGGACCGTGGTCAAAAAAAGCAACCAGAAAGGCCGGCACCATGCCGAAGAAGGGCCCGAAATATGGAATAATGTTGAGCATCCCGCCTATTACACCGATTATGACTGCGAATCTGACTTTAAAAAGTGTCAGTACAAGTGATGAGAGAAAGGCAACGATTACACTGTCAACTAAAGCGCCCTTGATAAAAGTGGTGATTACAGAATTTATCTGGCTCATTGTTTCACTTATAATCCCATGATGTTTCTGCTTAAGCGTCAGGACCAGAAGCTTTTCCCATAGCCCAATGAAATATTCTTTATCCTTGAGCAGGTAGACGGCTGCTGCAGCCCCTATGAAGAAGCTTATCATACCTCCTGTTACAGAAGAAATGGTATCAAGAAGCACAGGCAGGGAGACCCTGGACAAAAGATTGCTTCGGAGTATGTTTATAGCATCTTCGGCATCAGCTTCACCGTCTAAAAGGCCTGAAAGATGCTTTTGGGCAAAATCGCTTACATACGAAACTGCATCCTCGAAATAAGCAGTAATCAGATCAAGAGTTGAATTAAGACCTCCGGATGGAAGAGCCCCCAGAATAAGAACCACAAATCCGTAAAACAGGCCTGAAATACCTGCTGCAGTAAAAGCGTAAGTGATAAAAATCGAAAGAGTTCTGCTCTTAAGTCTTCCCTCGAACCAGCTTACCGCGGGGTTGAGAAGGTAGGCTATTATAAGACCGATTATAAGGGGTGAGAGCGCTTTTGCAGCTGTGGCCAGAATCCCTGTCAGGACCGATGCTGCTTCTAATAAAAAAGTATCCATGGTTGTCCTTTCTCCTTAAAATAGTATTGTATGAATATCAAAAAAATATGTGAAACATGGTAAAACCGGACTCTCCTTGTATGCAGGAAATATTATAAAGCGGGAAAAGCCTCAAATCTCCGTCTTTATTGAAAACAGGGGGATTTGGGGATTTGGATGTATTGAAAAAAGTGCATGAAAAATAGAAAAAAATGTTTGACTACACTGTATACACGGTATATTATTGGTATGTAAAACTAATGTAGATATTTCGACAGGATTCCCGAGGGAATAATTTTTTCAGCCGAGATTGTATACATTATACATATATCAAAACACTATTGTTATATTACTAGGAGGAACACAAATAATGCGCAAAGAGTGGGAAGGCTTTGTCCCTGGATCATGGACAGAGCAGATTGATGTGGAAGAATTCATCAGACTTAACTATCATCCATATGACGGGGATGACAGCTTCCTTGCAGGAGCTACAGAGAGAACCAAGGAATGCTTCCAGAAGGTACAGGAACTGCTGGTTGCAGAGAGAAAAGCAGGCGGAACTTTAAAGGTTGACGCAAGCAGAATTATGAGAATTAACGCTTTCGAGCCTGGATATATCATTCCGGGTAAGGACATCATCGTCGGTCTCCAGACAGATGAACCGCTTAAGAGAGGTATCTGTCCTTTCGGCGGAATCAAAATGGTAAGAGAAGAAGTTGCTGAATACGGCGAAAAACTCCCTGAAGAAATAGATAAGATGTTCGATTATGTTACTACACATAATGATGGCGTCTTCAAGGCATATTCAAAGGAAATGAAGCAGGTTAGACATCTTGGATTTATCACAGGTCTTCCTGACGCATACGGCAGAGGGAGAATCATCGGTGACTACAGAAGAGCAGCACTTTATGGTATTGACCACCTCATAGCTGAAAAGGAAAAAGACCATGAAATGATTGCTTCAAGACACGTTATGAATGAAGAAAACATCAGAACAGCTGAGGAAGTTTCAAACGAAATCATCGCTCTGAAGGAAATCAAGAAGATGGCAGCAAGCTACGGCTACGACATCTCCGGACCTGCCAAGGACGTTAAAGAAGCAATTCAGTGGACATATTTTGCATACCTTGCAGGAATCAAGGAAGAGAACGGTGCTGCAATGTCAATCGGAAGAACTTCAACTTTCATCGACATCTATGCTGAAAGAGATCTTGCAAACGGCGTATATACAGAAGAACAGATTCAGGAATTCATTGATGATTATATCCTGAAGCTTAGAGTTGCAAGACACTTGAGAACAAACGAATACAACGAGTTATTCGGCGGAGACCCGATGTGGATTACAGAGGGCATCGGCGGTGTAGGAATGGATGGCAGACACAAAGTAACCAAGAATTCCTACAGAGTACTTCAGACATTATATAATTTAGGACCTGCACCGGAGCCAAACATGACGGTTCTGTGGTCCGAAAAGCTTCCTGAACCTTTCAAAAAGTTCTGTGCTCAGGTTTCAATCGACACTGACTCTGTTCAGTACGAAAACGATGACAAGATGAGACCTACATACGGTGAAGACTACTCCATCGCATGCTGTGTATCAGCTATCCAGATGGGACAGCAGATGCAGTTCTTCGGAGCAAGATGCAACCTGGCCAAGATCCTCCTCTTGGGCTTAAACGGCGGTATCGATGAGAGAACAGGAGAGCACGTTGGTCCTCAGATGGCTCCTGTAGGCGACGGTCCTATCGACTATGAAGATGCATGGAACAGATTTAACATCTATCTTGAATGGCTTTGTGAATTGTATGTAAATATCATGAATATCATTCACTTCATGCATGACAAGTATGATTTCGAAAGATCACAGATGGCTTTCCTCAACTCAGAGGTTAAGAGACTTATGGCTTTCGGTGTTGCAGGTTTCTCTGTAGCTGCCGACTCCTTATCTGCTATCAAGTATGCAAAGGTTTACCCTATTAGAGATGAAAACGGTGTAATCGTTGACTTCAGAACTGAAGGCGAATTCCCTAAGTATGGTAATGATGATGACAGAGTAGATGAAATCGCTGTAAGAATTTCAGAAAGAACAATTGAAGAATTAAGAAAGCACCCTACATACAGAAACGCTGTGCATACTTTATCAGTATTAACAATTACTTCAAACGTAATGTACGGCAAGAAGACAGGCAACACTCCTGATGGAAGAAGAGCAGGAACTCCGTTCGCACCAGGTGCAAACCCGATGCACGAAAGAGACAGCCACGGTGCAGTTGCATCATTAAATTCTGTATCAAAGATCGACTGGGATACCTGCCAGGACGGTGTTTCCAACACATTCTCTATCACACCTGAAGCATTAGGCAAAGACAGAGAATCAAGAAAGGAAACTCTGGTTGGATTATTAAACGGATACTTCCAGAGAGGAGCGCATCACCTGAACGTTAACGTTCTTAACAGAAGCCTCCTTGAGGATGCTTATGAGAACCCTGAAAAGTATCCTAACCTGACAGTAAGAGTTTCAGGATACGCAGTAAGATTCAACGCATTGTCAAAGAATCACCAGAAGGAAGTTATCGCAAGAACATTCCACCAGGGAATCTAATACTTAAGCGTTTAATTCAATTTCCTTGATAAAATATAAAATGTAAACCGTGCGAGGTGCTTGCAGAATGTGAGCACCTCGTGCGCTATCCACCAAGGTGAGGAGAAAGGAAAGCATGAAAGGAAGAATTCATTCTATAGAAACATTTGGGGCTGTCGATGGTCCGGGAATAAGAACAGTGTTTTTTATGCAGGGCTGTCCGGCAAGATGTCTCTACTGTCATAATCCTGACTCGTGGGAGGTAAACCGCGGAGAGGACATAGAAATTGATGAAATCGTCCATTGGGCCGTAAGAGGTATGCCGTACTATGGGAAAAAAGGCGGTGTTACCTTCAGCGGAGGGGAGCCTCTCATGCAAGGAGAATTCCTGGTTGAGGCTATGGAAGCGTTACACGATAAAGGTATAAATTGTGCTATAGATACCAGTGGAACATACATTGACTGCTACAGCGAAGAGGCCATAGC
>CAZUFU010000090.1:0-7298 GCA_964619875.1 uncultured Oscillospiraceae bacterium | reverse complement strand
GCCTACACCCTTATCAGCGGCCAGCTGTTTTTCGCGGCTATAGTGGCGGTTTATGCAATTTACGGGACCTGCGATTTTAAGGCAGGCGGTTTCATCGAGCCGGGCAGCGTGTCCATTGGGATTATGCTTCTGCTCTTTTTCCTCATGATAGGAGGCGGAGCTGTCAAGGCAGGAGTGATGCCTCTTCACGGATGGCTTCCTTCGGCAATGGTTGCGCCGACTCCTGTAAGTGCACTCCTTCATGCAGTGGCGGTGGTGAAGGCAGGAGCCTTTTGCGTGCTTCGTGTGGTGTGTTATGTTTTCGGACCTTCAGCCGTAAGCTGGTGCGGTGCTGACAAGATTCTGGCATGGTTTGCTGTGGCAACTATCCTGCTGTCATCATTTATCGCCATGAGAAAGGACAATCTGAAGGCCAGGCTGGCCTTCTCGACTATCGGCCAGCTGTCATATATCGTGCTGGGCATCAGTGTGCTGGCTCCTTACAGTATTGCCGGGGCAATGTTCCACATTGTGGCTCACGCATTTCTGAAGATTACATTGTTCATGTGCGCCGGTGCTATTTTCGTGACCAGTCATCTCTCGGAGATAAGCACCATGGGAGGCCTGGCGAAGCGTATGCCTGTGACCTGTGCATGCTTCGGCCTGGCGTCACTGGGAATTGCGGGTCTTCCCCTTCTTGCAGGTTTCGTGAGCAAGTTCAATATAATTCGTGGTGCCCTCCTTATGGGCAAGCCGTTGTTTGCTGCGGTGCTGGTGGCTGCGGCGCTGCTGGCTATCAGCTACCTGATACCTGTTGTAAGGATTTTCTTCGGAAAGTCCGTGGAGGCTGGTGACTGTGAAGGCCACGGCGGACATGGTGATGCGGCGCCGGCTATGCTGATTCCAATCGTCATAACAGCGGCTGTTTCTCTGCTGCTTGGCATTATGCCTGATGCGGGTCTGCATCTTTATGATCTGGCAGTGATGGCGGCAGAGGCAGTAACAGGAGGTGGAGCAATTGTCTAAAAATAAAAAAAGAGTTTATCTGCTCCTGGCTGCTGTAATGGTAGTTATGGTCATTGTTGAGGTGTTTTTTGCACATCCTCACTATCATATGATATGGAACACCATTCCGGGCTTTGATATCATTATCGGATTTGCAGGGGCCTGGGGGCTGATTCTGCTGGCTAAGGTAGCAATGGCCAAGCTGCTGCAGAGGGACGAAAACTATTATGATGATAAGGATGGTGACAGCAATGCTTAGCAACATTCATCCCGGACTTATTTTAATAGTATTCGGAATATTGATAATGATTGTACCGGAAAAGCTTCGTAAAGTCCTTATGATTGCCGGACCTGTGCTGGCGGCTCTTGCGGCTCTCGGGCTTGACGCGGACAGCAGCCTGTGTATAGACATCGTGCCCGGTGTTACCCTGCAGCTTCTCCGTGTGGACAGGCTGGCAAAAATTTTTATGATGGTTTTTTCAATCGCTTCTCTTATCGGAGCAGTGTATGCTCTCAACTCAAAAAGCAGATGGGAGACAGGCTTCGAGGCGATATATGCGGGCAGTTCAATGGGTGCTGTGCTTGCAGGTGACTGGATTTCTCTCATAGTTTTCTGGGAAATCATGGCCGCCGCTTCATGGCTCATAATCATGTCGGCTAAGACGGAAAAAGCTTCAAAGGCGGGCTTCAGGTATCTGCTGGTTCACATGCTGGGCGGCAATCTGCTGCTGGCAGGTATAATTGTAAAGGCGGCCGGTGGCGGCTCTATGGTCATAAGCTGCCTGACAGGAAATCAGGATGCCGCTTTCTGGCTCATTTTAATCGGTGTTGCCGTAAATGCTGCAATGCCGCCTCTCAACAGCTGGATTTCCGATGCCTATCCTGAGGCACCTGTAGGCGGTACTGTATACATGGCATCTTTTACCACCAAGGTGGGAGTTTATTATGTAATCCGACTCTTTGTAGGAACTGAATTCCTCATCTGGGTGGGTGTGTTCATGGCCATCTACGGAGCGTCTATGGCACTTATTGAAAACGACCTTAGAAGGCTGTTTTCATATCATATCGTGAGTCAGCTGGGATATATCGTGGCCGCAGCGGCTGTGGGTGGAGCGCTGGGAATAGACGGCGCTGCCGCTCACACATTTAACAATATTCTCTACAAGGGCGTGCTGTTCATGTGCTGCGGGGCTGTAATCACTGCAACAGGCAAGCGCAGAATAAGCGATCTGTCGGGGCTGTATCGTAAAATGCCTCTGACAGCCTTATGTTTCCTTATAGCTTCATTAGCAATTGCAGGCTTCCCGCTGTTTAATGGTTTCGTCAGCAAATCTCTTATTATGAATGCCATGGCTGAAGGCGGATATCACGTTGCTGAAATTCTGCTTATGATTGCCAGTGTGGGAACGCTGCTTTCAGTAGCTCTGAAGGTGAACTATTTCCTTTTCTTCGGAAAGCCGTCGTCAGAATGTGAGGCTCACCTTGAGGTGAAGCCTGTTCCTCTGAACATGAAAATAGCCATGGTCATGGGTACGGCAGGCTGCGTGATTATAGGTCTGATGCCGAACCTGCTTTACGAGCTCACACCGTTTGGCTCTGACGGTCATCCTTTCACCGTGGATCACGTGACTCAGTATATCGAGCTTTTTGCGGCGGCGACGCTGGTATTCGTAATGTATATTGATCATATGGCGCCTCATGTTGCTGTTACTCTGGACTTCGACTGGTTTTATCGCAAGCCTCTGGATGTCGTTGTACGGTGGATATCTGCCGCGGTTTCGGGAGCGTTTGAGGCCTGCGGCAGGCTGGTATCCAGGCTGGTGGCGGCCGGAAGCCGGTACCTTCACAGACCGACAGCTGTTCTCGAAGATATGGGCGTGAAAGTTCCTCACCGTAATGGCGGAATCGAGGACGATGATGTGCTCATGAAGCCGGCAGGATCTCTGGTAGCTATTAATGTTATGCTGGGGTTTATAGTGGCGGCAGTGGTACTGGTGGTCCTTAAGGTGCAGGGCACGCTGTAAGCTGCCGTGTTAGATTTAGTTACAGTGTTTTCGTGTTTCGCAGCAGATAAAAACTCGGATAGATGTATAAAATAAAAATCATAAAATCCATAGAATAATACAATGGAAGCGAGCAAAATTAGTATATTGTGTTTTATGCCTGTATAATGTAGTATAAAAACAAAGAATTGAATTCTTTAATAAATGTGCTTAGCTATAGCAAATATTTATATCAGGATCAGGAGGAAACAATATGTCTGATTATGTACAAATGTGGAAAGATTTGGGTATGGATTTAGAAACTCATGACGCACTGTGCCAGGTTCTCCCTACAGCTTTCGGAGATGTTTATCTGTCACAGGAAAACAGACCTGAGGCTATGGGATTTTGGGATTTCGTTGTATCGGAAATTCACGGAATAAGACCGTCAGAGTTAATTAAAGCTCAGGAAAATGGTCAGAAGGTATTCGGAACATTTTGCGTATATGTTCCTGACGAAGTTGTAATTGCAGCAAAAGGAATTGTTACAGGACTCTGCGGAGGCTCACAGTTCTGGGTTCCCGGAGGAGAAAAGGTTCTTCCAAAGAGCACCTGTCCGTTAATCAAGGCATCAGTAGGTGCGCGTCTTGACCGCACATGTCCTTTCTTCCGTATCGCCGATATGTATGTAGGCGAAACCACCTGTGACGGAAAGAAAAAGGCATATGAGATCCTCGCAGAGGATGTTCCTATGCACATTATGGATGTTCCTCAGATGAAGAGACCTGAAGATATAGAAAAGTGGGCAGGCGAAATCGCAGCATTTGCCAAGGTTGTAGAGGACTTTACAGGAAACGAAATTACTGTCGAAAACCTCAACGAAGCAATTAAGGTTGTAAACGAAAAGAGAAAAGCTCTGGCAAGAGTGTTTGAAGCTCGTAAATCAAAAGTAATGCCTATCAGCGGTAAGGATGCTCTGCTCATGATGCAGATTGCTTTCTTCGACGATCCTGTTCGCTGTGCTGAAATGACAAACAAGCTGGCAGATGAGCTTGAGCAGAGAATAAAAGACGGAGTATCGGCATTCCCTGAAGGAACCAAGAGAATCCTCATCACAGGAACCCCTCTTGCTATTCCTAACTGGAAGCTCCATCACATAATTGAAACCAGCGGTGCTGCTGTAGTTTGTGAAGAAATGTGCACAGGAACACGTTATTTTGAAAATCTTGTAGACGAAACTCAGACTACTCTTGATGATCAGTATATGGCTCTTGCAAAGAGATATATGAAGAACAACTGCGCATGTTTTACTCCGAACACAGGACGTATCGAGGATATTCTTCGCCTGGCAAAGGAATACGATGTTGACGGAGTTATCGACGTTAACCTTAAGTTCTGTTCAATTTATGATATTGAAGGATACTCAGTTGAAAAAGCTCTTAAGGAAGCGGGAATTCCTGTACTTGGAATCGAAACTGACTATACCGACACAGATGCAGAGCAGCTGAGAACCAGAATTGAAGCTTTCGTGGAAATGCTTGGTTAAGCATGGATGATGCTGACATGGATGAAACTAAAGAAATAAATTATTATATTCTGTTTGAAAACTATACCCACGGCCTTGCTCTGGAAAAAATTCTCAAGGCAGCAGGGATAAAAGCAAGGATAGCACCGGCACCTCGTTCTATACAAGGAAAGCTTTCCTGCGGCATGTCGCTGCTGGTTCTGCCTGAAGACATAGAAGCTGTCAGGAGATGTATTGAAGAAAACCAGGCGGAGTACTATGACATTGTACCTCTGCCATGCCAGATAAGGCCTGACAGAAATGCATTCTGCTGAAATACAGCACCCCCGCAACTTTCAAAAGCGGGGGTGTTTGCAGTGTATGGCGGGCATTCTTTGCAGTTAAAATGATTTAATTATGCTGAGTGAGGAAAAATGAATTATATTGGAGTAGACATAGGCTCCACAGGTGCAAAAACTGTGGTCATAAATGAAAAAAAGGAAGTCGTGCTGAAGTTTGTACAGCCTACGGGATGGAGCAGCGTTGAGACGGCGGAGACTATAAGTGAAAAACTTAAGGAATCAGGGTTTGACCCTCAGCTGCTGCCATGCGTTGCAACAGGGTATGGCAGAATTGCAGTTCCTTTTTCGAACAAAAATATCACTGAAATAACCTGTCATGCTAAAGGAGCAATGCACATATACAACTGCGACAACCTGACGGTTATTGATATAGGCGGTCAGGATACAAAAATTATTTCCGTGGAAAACGGTATGGTCAAGGACTTTGTAATGAATGACAAATGTTCTGCCGGAACCGGAAGATTTCTGGAGGTAATGGCCAATACGCTGGCACTGAAACCTGACGAACTGTGCACTCTTGCAGAGTCAGGGGGAGGCGCTTCCATCAGCTCTATGTGCACCGTATTTGCAGAATCGGAAGTAATCGGACTGATAGGGCGTGGAGAACCAAAGGAGAATATTGCCTTTGCCGTGGTGGATTCAATAATAAAAAAAGTGGTTTCTCAGGTGAAGAGAATAGACATGCCGGAAGGAAAGGTGTGTCTGACCGGAGGACTGTGCCAGTGCGATTATATAAGTCGTGCACTGAGTGAGGCCCTGAAAACTAAGGTTGAGGCTCTGCCGGAGGGAAGATATGCCGGTGCTGTCGGCGCAGCTGTTTTCGCTTCAAAATTATAGGGAGGTACTCTTGAATGATATATCTTGACAATGCAGCCACTACAATCCATAAACCAGAATGTGTGATAAATGCCGTTGCAGAGGCTATGCGCTCGCTGGGCAATAGCGGACGGGGCACCCACAGCTCAAGCCTTGAGTCATCAAGAAGCATTTTTGAGGCGAGAGAAAAAATAAGCGAATTTTTTGGCTGCCCGAGAGTAGAAAACACGGTATTTACCTGTAATTCCACCGAAGCCCTCAACATAGCGATTAACGGAGCGATAGATGACGGCGCACATGTTATTTCTACATGTCTGGAACATAATTCCGTTCTAAGGCCACTTTACCGTCTGGAAAAAGAACGAAATGTAAAACTTGATTTTGTGTCTGCCGATAAAAAAGGCTGCATAGACTATGACAGCTTCAACAAGCTTCTTCGTCCTGAAACAAAAGCGGTAGTATGCACTCACGCTTCAAATCTGACAGGAAATATGCTGGACATTGAAAGAATTGGGCGTTTTGCACGAGAAAAGGGGCTTCTGTTTATAGTAGATGCATCACAGACTGCCGGAGTTATCCCTATAGATATGAAAAAAATGAACATTGACATTTTATGCTTTACCGGACATAAGGGAATGATGGGGCCCCAGGGAACAGGAGGCATGTGCGTAGGAGAAGCTGTTGAGATAAAACCCTTTAAGGTTGGAGGAACAGGAGTCCAAAGCTACAACAAAATGCAGCCGTGTCAGCTGCCTACTTCGCTGGAGGCCGGAACCCTCAACGGACACGGAATTGCAGGATTGTCTGCTGCTGTGGACTATATCAATTCAGTAACGTCAGAGGCGATTCATGCCCATGAAGAGGCGTTAATGAGAAGATTCTGCGAGGCACTTTCTGATCTTGAAGAGGTAAAGATGTACGGGGACTTCACTCAAAAACGCTGTGCCATCGTTTCACTTAATATTGCAGACTGTGATTCCGGACAGATTTCGGATATTCTGGCTATGGATTACGATATAGCCACCAGATCAGGTGCCCATTGTGCTCCACTAATGCACGAGGCCTTAGGTACTGTGGAACAGGGAGCCGTCAGATTCAGTTTTTCATGGAACAATACTGAGGAGGAATGTGACACAGCGGCAGAAGCGGTGAGAGACATCTGCAGACGGCTGAGATAGGCGTATACCTTTGAAAAATAAACACTTGACAGCCGCTCGCAGGCATGGTATAGTATTCGGGTAACGAAGAAGAAGTAATCCGCTTCTCACCTGACAGGCCAAGTCGCCGGTACGGGTTGATATGTTGAAATTAACACCTTTTGCGGGGGTGTGATGAGGCGGATACTGACTTGTATCCGCTTTTATTTTTAGGAGGTGCTAGCCATTAGCAAGGAAAATTTAATCAACGAAGAAATTCGTGATAAGGAAGTAAGAGTTATTGACACAGACGGAACAATGCTTGGCGTCATGTCAATAGATGATGCACTGAACCTGGCAGGAGAGAAGAAGCTTGACCTGGTCAACATTTCTCCAAACGCCAAGCCGCCGGTATGCAAGATTCTTGACTACGGCAAATACCGTTATGAGCTCCAGAAGAAGGAGAAGGAAGCCAAGAAGAAGCAGAAGACCATGCAGGTTAAGGAAATCAGAC
>CAZUFU010000089.1:0-7363 GCA_964619875.1 uncultured Oscillospiraceae bacterium | reverse complement strand
TTTCCGGGTGGAAAGGCTCCAGAGCATCGAACTTTTCGCCCATACCGATGAACTTAACCGGCTTGCCTGTAACCTTCTTTGCAGAAAGGGCCGCACCGCCTCTGGAGTCACCGTCCATCTTGGTCATCACGATACCGTCAATGCCCAGCTTTTCATTAAAGCCCTCCGCTGCGTTTACCGCATCCTGACCGGTTAGAGCGTCTACAACCAGCAGAATCTCGTGAGGCTTGATTGCCTTCTTGACTCTAACCAGTTCTTCCATAAGCTCTTCATCTATCTGCAGCCGGCCTGCAGTATCCACTATAAGCACATCAAAACCTTTTCTTTCGGCTTCCTGTCTGGCTTTAAGAGCGATATCCTCGGCCACTCTGTTATCTCTGTCTGTAAAAACAGGTACATCTACTGTTCTGCCCACAACCTCAAGCTGATCTATAGCTGCCGGTCTGTATATATCACAGGCTGCCAGCATAGGCTTCTTGCCGTTTTTCTTAAGGTACGCCGCCAGCTTGCCGCAGGTGGTGGTTTTACCTGTACCCTGAAGACCTACCATCATCAGAACTGTAAATCCGCTTGGTGAATAGGTCAGTTTGCTGTTGGTGCCGCCCATGAGCTCCACAAGCTGCTCATTTACAATTTTGATGACCTGCTGTCCCGGAGTAAGGCTCTCAAGGACCTCGGCGCCCATAGCCTTTTCTTTTACCTGAGCTACGAACTCCTTTACCACCTTGAAGTTTACATCAGCTTCAAGCAGGGCCAGCTTGACCTCACGCATAGCCTCGTTGATGTCAGCCTCCGTCAGCACACCCTTGCCTTTGAGCTTTTTAAATGTATTTTGAAGTTTTTCGGATAAATTCTCAAATGCCATAAGCTGTTTATTCCTCTAATTTATTTATAATTCCTTTAACTTCCTGCAGTCTGGCGGCCGCCTCTCTGTCATCAATTGATGCGGTCAGGCTGTCTATTATTCCGTCTATCTCGGCTATGGCATGCCTCGACTTCATCAGTTTTGCCACCAGTCCAAGCTTATCCTCATACTCTGTAAGCAGATGCTCCGCCTTCTTCAAAGTATCGTGAACGCCCTGTCTGGATATGCCGAACTCTTCAGCAATTTCTGCCAAGGAAAGGTTCTCCTCATGGTAAAGTTCCATTACCTGCCGCTGCTTTTCCGTCAGAAGCCTGCCGTAAAAGTCATACAAAAGGCTTATTTTTTCTATGCTTTCCATGTTCAGTCTTTCCATGGCGTTTCTCCTGCCTGCAAGTGCTTCCAATCATTTCGGCTTTTCTTTTCTGTAAAGTCAGACAACTTTACATCATTAACCTTGATTACTATAACACAATGGCTTTACGGTGTCAAGTGTTTTTGCTTGAAAGTGGTGTTGTTTTTTTATAAGAAAAGAGATTCTCTCAAATAATTGAATTTTTCTGATTTGTCGGAGGGCCACTTAATTTCTTTAAAAAGAAATTAATCCTCCGTACGATGACCATACGGAGGATTCTTTTTAAACAAACGCTGCCATGGGCCAATGGCGTTGTATAATATGACCTAAAACGAGTATTTTTACAACATTGCCCCCACATCGAACCTTGAATCAGATCCGAATGGTTATGAATGTTGTAAATTTTTATGATTTACAGAAATTTTACAACGTAATACTAAAACTCGTTGTAAAATTTCTCGAACCCTTGAAATTTTACAACGTTACGGCCACGAGACGGTTTCCAAAATCTTTGGATAAGGTGTGATGTTGTAGAAAAAGCAGTTTATTTGATTTTTTTACAACATCCATCTTTAAACAACATTAGCCCTGGCGGCCCGCTTTTTTATCATATGTTTAAGATTGTACTACACTGTTACCTTCTCAAAATCAGAAGCCGGGTGTTTGCAAAGCGGACAAATGAAGTCTGCCGGAAGCTCCTCTCCTTCATAGATATATCCGCATACAGTACATCTCCATGCAGTCTTTCCCTGGGAAACCTTTGCCTCAGGCTGAGGTTTAATTGACGACTGATAGTAAGCATAGGAAGCTGAAGGCTCATCTGCCAATACTTCCATGTCATCCACTGTAGCGATAAACATGGTGTGGGTTCCTAAATCTATGGTCTGCTCCACAGACGCACTGATGTAGGAATTGGTCCCTTCGGTAACATAATAAATACCGTTTTCACTGCGTTTTGCAGCGCTATAGCCTTCAAATTTATCCACATTCTTACCTGACTGGAAGCCAAAGTGCTTGAAAGTATCAAAGCTCGCAGCCTCGCTCAGTATAGAAATGTTGAACTTCCTGCTTTCCATAACCATATCGTGAGTGAAATTATCTTTATTCACGGTGATGCTTATTCTGTTAGGTGCAGAAGTTACCTGCCCTGCAGTATTGATTATACAGCCATTATCCTTTTCCCCGCAACGTGCTGTGAGCACGAACAGTCCATAGGTTAAGTTATATATTGCCTTTTTATTCATTTTCTTCACTCTCCATTATACATCTCCATTATTAATTTTAGGTCATGGCTGCTCCGTCAACGCGTAGGGTAATTCCTGTAACATAGCTTGACAATTCGCTTGCCAGGAAAAGATATGCGTTGGCAATATCGAGAGGCTCTCCGACTCTGCCAAGAGGAATTCCGGCAGAAATTCTGTCAACCATTTCCTGAGGCAGTGCAGAAAGCATATCTGTCCTGGTTACTCCAGGAGCAACTGCATTTACGCGTATTTTGTCCTTCGCCAGTTCTCTGGCAAGGGATTTGGTAAGGCCGTTTACCGCGAATTTACTTGTAGGATATCCGCATCCTGACGGCTGACCATATTCGCCTACCATTGAGCTGGTATTAATTATAACTCCGCCGCCCTGCTCTTTCATAATCCTGGCAGCAGCCTGCGAGCAGACAAAAACTGCCTTTACATTGATGTCCATAATCTTCGTAAACTCTTCAAGGGTATATTCGTACAGGCTTGTTCTGGATGAAAGACCCGCATTGTTAGCAAGAATATCTATGCTTCCAAACTTCTCTTTTACAGAAGCGAAGGCCTCCGCAACTTCATCAGGAGAACAGATGTCTGGCCAGATACCCATGATACGGCCCTCGTACTCAGGCAGCTTCTCCAGAGCCTTCTCTACGGATTCCTGTCTGGAGCCTGCAATAGCTACATTAGCACCGTTTTCAAGATATTTCTTTACAATTGCAAAACCTATTCCTCTGGTTCCACCTGTTACAATGGCTGTTTTTCCTTTTAACATAAATTTTCACCTCCCGGATTATAATGCCGTTTTTATTTTTAGAATAATTCTAATTCTAACTTTATTATAATCCTTTTTATAGTTTTGTCAATAAGTAAAATAAAAGTATACAAAAAAAGAAGTGACTCCCCGGTACTTGCGGTATCCGGAAAACCACTCCTCTTTATGAATCTTTAAACAAACGAAGTCTTACTTTTATTTATCAATTTCCCTGATAATATCAAGGTAATTAACTATAATCTCCACGCATTTGTCGAAACTTACTTTGCTCGTGTTTATGCATACGTCATAGTTTCTTGCATCATTCCATTCCATATTGGTGAAATGCTTGTGGTACTGAGCCCTTTCCTTGTCAAACTTAGCTATAAGCGCCCTTGCTTCTGCATCATCAACGCCGTTGTATTCCTTGACGTTTTCAATGCAGTGCGGAAGGTCTGCGTGAATAAAAACCTTAACCACATTAGGGTTATCTTTTAAAATATGGTGAGCACATCTGCCTACTATAATGCATGATTCTCCCGAGGCTGCAAGCTTCCTGATTATATCAGCCTGCATGTTGAACAGATTGTTTTTCGAAAGAAAATCGTCGCTGCTAGGAGGTGCAATCTCTGTAGAGGTATATTTTTTTGCGAAAGGATTTGCTGAGTGAGTTTCATCAGCAAGGTTAAAAAGTGCCTCGTTGACTCCATGGTGTTCGGAAGCCATCCTGATAAGATCTCTGTCATAATACTTTATACCCAGTTCCTTAGCGAGACGAATGGCAATCTGCTTGCCCCCGCTTCCATAACCTCTTGCAATTGTGATAATAAAACTATCCATGTGATCCCTCCTTTACGATTACTCGCCCAGATATGCCTTTTTAACAGAATCATTGTTCATCAGTTCGTGTGCATCTCCCGACAAAACGATTTTGCCAGTCTCGAGAACATATGCCCTGTCTGCGATTTCCAGTGCTTTCTTAGCATTCTGCTCAACCAAAAGCACGGTAGTGCCGCTTGCACGTATTTCCTCTATAATCTTAAACACCTCAGCTACGAACAAAGGTGAAAGACCCATGGATGGTTCGTCCATCAGCACGATTTTGGGCTTGGACATAAGAGCTCTTCCCATAGCCAGCATCTGCTGCTCGCCGCCGGAAAGAGTTCCCGCAATCTGCTTTTTTCTCTCTTCAAGGCGAGGGAATTTACTGTACACCATCTGAAGAGTCTCGTCAATGGCGCTTTTGTCCTTTCTGGTAAAGGCACCGAGCGTCAGATTCTTATAAACAGTCAGCTGCTGGAAAATACGTCTTCCCTCAGGAACATGTGCCATGCCCATCTCCACTATTTTATGCGGAGGTATCTTCAGCAGTTCCTTTCCATCAAACATTACGCTGCCTGATTTGGCCTTGAGCAGGCCTGTAATTGTATGTAAAGTTGTAGTCTTACCTGCGCCGTTAGCCCCGATAAGAGCTATAACCTCTCCTTCGTTGACGTCAAAGGAGATTTTTTTAATTGCATTTATGGAACCGTAATTAACCTCAAGGTCCCTTACTTCAAGCATAGCCATCTATACTCAATCTCCTTTCTTAGTCTCCAAGATATGCCTTTACTACTTCAGGGTCCTTGAGAACCTTGCTGGTCTCACCCTGTGCGAGCACCGTACCGAAGTTGAGTACTGTAATTTCTTCGCAGATACCGGAAACCAGTCTCATGTCATGCTCAATCAGTAAAATAGTCATATCGAAGTTATCTCTTACAAATCTGATGGTATCCATCAGTTCCTGCGTTTCATTAGGGTTCATGCCTGCAGCAGGCTCATCCAGTAGCAAAAGCTTCGGCGAAGTTGCCAGTGCTCTGGCAATCTCCAGCTTTCTCTGCTTGCCGTAAGGAAGATTTGAAGCCAGGTAATCTTTTTCGCCTGCAAGATCAAATACCTCCAGAAGCTCGATAGCCTTTTTGTCCATCTCCTTCTCCGTCTTAAAGAAGGATGGCATCCTCAGTATTCCCTCAGCTGTGCTGTACCGGTGGTTGTTATGAAGACCTACCTTTACATTGTCCAGCACCGAAAGCTGCTTGAAAAGTCTGATGTTCTGGAAGGTTCTGGCGATGCCTTTCTTATTAATCTCAATTGTATTATGACCTGTCAGCTTTTCTCCGTCAAGGAAAAAGTTTCCCATGGTAGGCTTATATACACCCGTCAGAAGGTTAAAGGCAGTGGTTTTGCCTGCCCCGTTAGGGCCGATAAGGCCGTAAAGCTGACCTTTTTCTATCTTAAGGCTGAGTCCGTCAACAGCTTTTAATCCGCCGAAGGATATGCCAAGATTTTTCGTTTCAAGCATAGCTGTCATTTAACTCACCCCTTCCTTTGCTTTTTTCTTTGAACCGCCGGCCCCGAAAATCTTCTTCACATTGATTGCTCCGAACCATTTCTGAGTATACATCTGCAATGTCTCGTTGTTGTTAACCAGCATCATTACGATAAGGATGATTGCGTACATGAGCATACGGTAATCGCTGAGTCCGCGAAGGAGCTCAGGAAGTGCAGTAAGGATTATAGCTGCGATTATGGAGCCCCTCATGCTGCCGATTCCGCCGAGAACTACGAATACCAGTATCAGAATGGAGTAGTTGTAGTCAAACTTGGTTGCAACCAGCGATGAAAGGTTATGTCCATAAAGCACACCGGCTACACCTGCGAAAAATGCAGAAATAACAAAGGCTATAAGTTTGTACTTTGTAATGTTTATGCCCACAGACTCTGCCGCAATTCTGTTGTCTCTGATGGCCATAATCGCTCTGCCTGTTCTGGAGTGAACCAGATTCAGTATTACGATAAGGGTTATGAATATAAGCGCGAATCCCACGAAATAATTGGAGTCATTAGGAGTTGCTGTAATACCCATGGCACCGTTTATGTAGACCTTCTTGGTCATGGCATCAAAGGTTATGTTATTATATGCCTCTACGCCTATGGCGAAATGTACACCGTTGGCATCTGTTGCCAGATAGAGATTGTTTACGATGTTCTTTATAATCTCACCGAAAGCCAGAGTAACAATGGCAAGGTAGTCGCCTCTGAGTCTGAGCACAGGAATGCCCACGAGAAGCCCTATAACTGCTGCCGACAGACCGCCTATGAGGAAGGCCAGAGGAAATCTTATCCACACAGATGTGATAGTTTCCTCGGTTACCATTGAAAATACGCTTCCCACAAAAGCACCTACGCACATGAAGCCCGCGTGTCCCAAGCTCAGTTCTCCAAGAATTCCTACTGTCAGGTTAAGTGAAATCGCAAGAATCACGTTCACACAGATAGGAACCAGTAATCCTTTGAAAAGATGAGATGCCATGCCTGTAGTCGTGTATATTACACAAAAGATGAACATAGCTAAGACGATACCGTAAGTAACCATATTCTTCTTTGTGGCTTTGCTCATATTGTTTAAATTCTTCATGACCGCCACCTACACTTTCTCGCTTATCTTCTTACCCAGCAGACCTGTCGGCTTCAGGGAAAGGATAATGATAAGAACTGCAAAAACTATTGCGTCGGAAAGCTGTGATGAAATGTATGCTTTGCTCAGGTTTTCGATTACTCCCAGAAGGATTCCGCCTATCATGGCTCCAGGAATTGAACCGATACCGCCGAATACTGCCGCTACGAAAGCCTTAATGCCCGGCATTGCTCCTGTATACGGATTAAGAAGCGGATACGCAGAGCAAAGAAGAACGCTGGCAACTGCTGCCAGGGCGGAACCGATAGCGAAGGTCAGGGAAATAGTAGAGTTTACACTCACTCCCATAAGCTGCGCTGCACCTCTGTCTTCAGAAACAGCCTGCATAGCTGTGCCCGGCTTCGTAAAATGTATAAACAATGTCAGGCCTACCATGATAACTACAGTTACTACAATAGTAATAATAGTTACTCCCGAAACAGTAAGTCCCTCTGTCACATGCCAGTCAGGCATGCCTTTGAAGATATTCGGGAAGTTCTTTGATGCGGAACCGAAAATAAGCAGCGCAACATTCTGCAAAAGATAGCTGACACCTATGGCAGTGATAAGTACTGCCAAAGGAGTAGCGTTTCTGAGCGGCTTATATGCGATTTTTTCAATTACAACACCGAGCAGAGTACACACCACGATA
>CAZUFU010000088.1:0-7470 GCA_964619875.1 uncultured Oscillospiraceae bacterium | reverse complement strand
TTAACAGAAATTTAAACACGAATTACTACATACACATCTATTATACCATTACAGGTCGCGATGTTCAAGGGTAACTCTGCGTCCCTGAGCGGTAAAAATTCTGTGAAGCTCGTTGGCCACCGCCACTGAACGATGATGACCGCCGGTGCAGCCTACAGCAATGGTGAGGCTGTACTTCCCCTCCTTGATATAGCACGGAATGAGCTTTTCCACCAGCTCGGCAGTACGGTTGATAAACTCCTTGGTAATATCGTGTTTCAGGACGTACTGAGAAACTTTTTTGTTGTTTCCCGTCAGCTTTTTAAGACTGGGCACGTAGTAAGGGTTGGGTATAAAGCGCACGTCCAGAGTCCAGTCGGTTTCGAGGGGTATACCGTGCTTGTAGCCGAAGGACATGATGTTGAGGACGAAGGTGCTGTCCTTGCCGCCTTTGGTGAAAAGCCTGTCCAGCTCCGCATTCATCTCCGCCACTTTGAGAGTGGAAGTATCGATGATGTAGTTGGCGTAGGCTCTCAGCTCGCTGAGCTGTCTGCGCTCCTCCTCTATGACCTCTTTGGTGATGGCCGCCGTGGAAAGTGGATGAGTCCTGCGAGTTTCGTTGTATCTCCTGATGAGTGTCTCGTCAGAGGCCTCTATGAAAAGAATTTTGAAATCCACATTCTGATCTGCCTCCAGGGCCGCTATGCTGCTCTTCAGGTCACCGAAAAACCTGCCGCCCCGCACATCGATGACGAAGGCCGCCTTTTTTACATTCTTGGAGCCGGCCAGAGAAAGGTCTATAAAATTTTTTATGAGGGCCGGGGGCATGTTGTCGATACAGTAATAGCCCTTGTCCTCAAACCAGTCCGCCGCCTTGGTTTTGCCGGCGCCGGAAAGTCCCGTGATAATTACTACTTCCATCAGATTTTCTTAAGTTTCCCTTCAGATTTCCTTTATGTTCACGATGCGAGCCGGGTCCAGCCCTGCTTCCAGAGCTCTGGCCAGAGGTCCCTCGAAGGAGCCTACCTTTGACGGAATGTGCGCATCGCTTCCGATTATAAATTTGACATCAAAGGCAGCGGCTGTTTTTATCTCATCCACTGTCAGATGATGATGCTTGTCGTTGATTTCGATAAGTGTACCCGTGTCGGCGCAGGCCCTGGCGATATCTTCTATATCAAAAGGTCCTTTGTCCCCCGGGTGTGTGAGCACGTCTATGTGATTGCCCTGCTCTTCGTTGTAGTACAAAGCATCCAGGATCATGGCCGTGTTCTTCACCTTCAGTGTGGAGGTGTCGCCGCCAAAAAGCCCTGTATGACTGTTCAGATAGTTGGTCACCATGCCTGCATGAAGGATGCCGAAGTGATAGCCTGCCAGCAGGATGTCGTAGTCTTTTCTTTCCTCAGGAGCTACGTCCAGGAAAGGCTCCACCCTCAGGGTGTTTGCCTCTACGCCCAGGAGTATTTTTATCTGAGGGTATTTAAGCTGCAGCTCATGGATTTCGGTTCTCATCTGAGGCAGCTTGTTTCTGTCAATGCCGTAGGTCAGGTGTCCCGGTCCGTGGTCGGTGATGGCGACAGACTCAAGACCTTTAGCAACGGCCTCTTTGACGTTGTCCTCTATGGTTCCCTTGCCATGGGAATAGACTGTATGTGTATGGTGGTCGAAGACCATTCTGTATTTAGAAATTATCTTATCCAATTATGCGCACCTCCGGTTCCAGCATGACGCCGAATTTGTCATGGACCGTGTTCTGTACCAGAGCTATGAGCTGCAGAATGTCTGTAGCCGTGGCACCGCCAATGTTGATAACGAAGCCGCTGTGGAGAGTAGAGACCTGGGCGCCGCCAACTGTAAGTCCCTTGAGCCCTGCGTCTTCGATTAGCTTACCGGCGAAATACCCTTCCGGCCGCTTGAATGTGCTGCCTGCCGACGGATAGTTAACAGGCTGCTTGGTGTTACGCCTTGCATTGAGATCTTTCATCACCGCCGCAATTTCTTCCTTGTTTCCTACAGTCAGATTAAAGGTCACATCAGTGACAATCCAGCCGTTCTCCTGCAGAACGCTGTGACGATAGCCAAATTCCATCTCCTCGTTTGTAAAGTCTTTTTCCTCTCTGCCGTCAGGTGAAACAGCGTGAACTGAAGTCACGATATCCTTCATCTCACCGCCGTAAGCTCCTGCGTTCATGAATATGGCTCCGCCGATGCTGCCCGGAATGCCGCTGGCGAACTCCATGCCGCTAATACCCTCTTCACGCATAAACATGGCAACGGTGGACAGGAGCATTGATGCGCCGCAGCTAACCAGAACCTTTTCGCCCGGCTGGTCAAGGGCAGCCTTCTTATGGTCCTCGCTTTCAATCCCCGTATAGCCGAAACAATCCCCCAGCCTGATTACCAGACCTTCGTAAACGCCGTCCTTAAACAGCGTGTTGGAACCGTTACCAAGAAGCAGATATGGTATGTTTTCCTCATCTGCAAACCTCAGAACCGTCTTAAGCTGCTCTTTATTTTCAACCTCAACCAGAGCCATGGCTTTGCCGCCGGCCCTGAAGGAAGTGTATTTAGACATATCCGCGTCTTCTATTATGTGAAACTGATGATCTGCGACAAAAGACTCCTCTTCATCCTTTTCTCCATCATAGAAATTTTCAGGTACGTCATATTTTATCGCTTTCAGAAGCTCTGTCAGCTTCCTTATTAAATCTCTCTTTTCCAAAAAGATCCTCCTTGCTTGCGTTATATTTGCTAAAATCCTCGTAAAGCAGGGTATCCGTCTCCATCTCTCTGTTTTCCAGTCTCCTGTTGATTGCCCTGCTGATATAGGTATAGAGGATGGCGAAAACAGGTACGCCCAGTATCATGCCTACGAAGCCGAAAAGCCCACCGCTGACGATGATGGCGAACATTACCCAGAAGCTTGCCAGCTTGGTGGTCTTGCCCAGAATCTTAGGGCCGATAATATTTCCGTCAATCTGCTGCAGCACCAGAATCATAAGGGCGAACTTCAATGCTGCTACAGGCTCGATGATGAGCAGAATAATCCCCGATGGTATAGCCCCGATAAACGGGCCGAAAAACGGAATGATATTGGTGACACCCACAACCACGCTGACCAGCATAGGCAACGGCAGTCCCAACGCGCTCATGGCCGCAAAACAAAGTATGCCCATTATAATGGAGTCTATGATTTTACCGTTGATAAATCCGCCGAAAGTCTCGTTGCTTAAGGTCCCCAGCTCAAAAATCTCATCAGCCATTTCCGGCTTAAATACTGCCAGCACCAGCTTCTTGGCCTGGGCGATGAACTTTTCCTTGCTGTTGAGCACATAGACGCATATTATCAGCGCCACGAAAAGGTCGAATATCACTCCCACAGTGCCGATGACACCTATGGAAACATTGTTAAGGACAGCCTCTGCTCCCGGAACCATTTTTTCCTGTGCCCAGACAAGAACGGCATCGGCAAGGCCGTCAAGTTTGCCTTCCAGAAAAGTCATCGCTTCCGGATTGGACTCCAGTATTCCTCTCAGCCACTGAATAAAGCTTTTCATGGTATCAGGCAATCCCATGACGAGTCCGAATATGCTTTCCCACAGGTCAGGGAGAATCATCATGATCACGCCGCCTACGGCAACTATGAGCACCGTTATGGAAATGAAGGTAGCGATAACTCTGGCCAGTCTCAGATCGTTTATTGGCTTTTTGAACCGGCCCTTGTTTAGCTGGTATATGATTCTGGTGGTGCCGTTATATATAGGGCACAGCAGATAGGCCATAACCAGACCGATGTAAAATGGCATGAGTATATCGTTTATTTTGGCAAAGCCCTCAGCTACGACAGAAAAGTTATTTACTACATAGTATGCCAGTATGAGAGCAACGCCCACTGCAAAAAACATGAGCCCCTGCTTGACATACTGATTTTTCATAGAAAGTTTTTTGTTTCGGTGTGTCTGATTCATCTTGGTTTCCTTCTATATACGTTATATTTTCATTATATCCAAGGGCGGCAGGGTTTTCAAGTGGTTTGTAGGTTTTTAGCATCAAAACAGGAGGCCGGCAATCCGACCTCCCATAGTTTTGATTTATTCAGTTTCGTCTTTCGCCTTCACAGCTTAAGGTCTACTTAACCTTTGCTGATCTTACTGATGACCATGAACCGTAGTAGGAGTCTCCCGTTACAGGATCAGTGTAGACTGCTCTTACCTTGAAGTAATAGGTGTAACCGCTCTTAAGACCTTTGATAGTAGTAGTCTGAGTAGTGTACTTATCGTTATTATGTGAATAAACAGTCTTGGTCTTGTATGTTCCTGATCCGAAGTTCTTATCTCTTGAATATCTGAACTGATACTTGGTAGCACCAGACTGGTATCTTGCTCTTACCTTCATCTGAGCCTTCTTGCCGTCAGTCCAAGGAGACTTGGTAATGTAGCCCTTCTTAGGGTAAACCTTAACTTCAACTGTTTCGGAAGCCGGTTCATACTTCTTGTTTCCGGAAGTTGCAACTGTGATAACAGCTCTTCCTACCTTATGAGGAGTTACAACGCCTGTTGAAGTTACGCTTGCAACAGCCGGATTGCTTGATGTGTAAGTGAAGCCTGTACCGTCTCCTGTAGCGCTGGCTTTAATTGCAAAGGAATCGCTTGTAGTGTAAACCTTGTAGCTGTCCTTGGTAACTGTAAGAGTCTGTGGCAGACCTACAATTCTGAAGTATGCATAAGTGCTGCCGGAGTATCCGTTCTTACCGGTTACCACTACCTTGTAAGTTCCAGGAGCAGACATTGAAGTAACTGCCTTGCCTGTGGAATCCTGATATGATACAGTGTAGTCGTTTGAAGTCAGGCTGTATGAGTAGCCCTTCTTAACGGATGAAATAACCGGGGTCTGGCTATAGCCAGTGGCGTTCACTGAAGCCTCCTTAAGAGTTACAGTGTAGCCGCTGATGTCAGTGCCGATGATGGTAAATGTTAAGGTTTTGCTTCCTGTATAAGCATTAATACCTTCGACGATTACGGAGTAAGTACCTGCATCCCTTAATGCGTATACAACCTTGCCGGCTGCATCCTTATAGGTAATCTTGTAGTCAAGATTTTCTGTTAAAGTCTTACTAATTGAGTAATCCTTAACTGTTACAGGCGGCTTGAAGCTTGCGTTTCCATCATAACTCTTACTTGTCCTTGAATCAGTAAAGCTTACAATGCAGTTGGAAAGGCTCCTTGATGCAAGGGAGAATTCTTTGGTAAGCTCTGTCTTGCTGCTTCCGGTTGTTGTCAGGTTTCCACCTGCCTTAACTGTAACAACTGCGGTTGGCTTAAGATATGATGAATTGTAGTTTACATATCTGTAATCAACAGTATAGTCTGACTCCTTGAAGTAGAAATTGCTGTACGCATGTTTAACAGTTACTTTAGGAACATATACACCACTGTAGAGAACTGTTGAACTTCCAAGGACAATTTCTGCATAATCAAGCGGCACCTGATTAATTGTAAATGTCTTTGTTGCACTTCCGGAATATGCTCCTATACCCGTAACAGTTACAGTGTAGGTTCCTGCATCTTCAGCATAGGATTCAGTTTTTCCACCTTTGGTGTATTCAACTTTGTAGTCTATACCGTTTCTTAATGTGGTACCACCTAGTGTTACTGTAATTGTCTGATACTGCTTGGTACCGTTATAATACGGCGCATATGTGCCAGCTGTTACGTTGCTATCACTGAATACTTTGCTGGAATCAATGACAGTAAAGCTTGCACTCTTTTTTCCGGTATAATTTCCTGCACCTATTATTTCAATATTCTGTGCCCCGGCAACACTTGTACCAGGCTCCACATAATAATAATCAACATTTTTTTCGAGCACCTTATTGCCATCTTTAACCACTGGCGCAATAAGAGCTCCCTGAGCAACATTTGGTATTGTAATACTTACATTTGAAAAAGCTCTTTTTTCAATTGTAAATGTTTTACTAACAGAGCTGTAATATTTTCCAGTTCCAGTTATTGTAGCAACTACGTTACCTGCATCAATCAGACCTGTAGAATAAGAAACTGTATAATCTGTTCCTTCCACAAGAGTCTTACTGTCTTTGATAACACTCACGGATGGTTTAAGTACATTTCCCGTATAAGTCAAATTGCCAATGTTAACAGTTGCACCATCGATGGATTTTTTTACATTAAATGCATCTGTTCTGGAACCTGTAACGTTTGTATTAGCCGATTTTGGCTCAGTTTTTACTACTACCATATCTGCAGTTGATGCTGCAGTATCAACTGTCATATCCACGTTTGCGGTAATTTCATTTGATCCACAATATACTTTTAATTTTCCTGCAATACCTGCTTGCGTGTTTTCGGTTATATTGCCGTCCTCAACCACTTTTACTGATGCACTTGATAAGTTGAGTGCGGTGATTGTGAAATCGGCAGATTTACTATTTTTGTATCCTGTCGTAATATCATTTTCTGTAATATTCTTTCCTGTCACTGTTACTGTGCCCGTACCTGCACTTATATTATTAGAATAAGCAACAGTATAATCTGTGTCTTTTGATAATGTTGTACCGCGAACTGTGACAGTAACACTTGGCTGAACTCCGGCTCCGGTATATACTGCATTTTCTACAACGACTGTTGCTTCGGTCGCCAAATCAACGCTGTTATCTGTCGTGGCAAATGCAGTCGCCGGAATCATGCAGATCACCAAGGCCAGGCTTAATAAGATCGCTAAAGTCTTTTTCATTTTCCTTTCCTTTCATCCTTTCATAATCTCAAAATTTTAACTATATCTAAAATATACTTCTAGATATTTTGATTATACGATTTTTGGTAACAACTAACAAGAGATATTTTCATTTTAGTCATATTTTCCATTAAAAAGATTTTTAGAAATGTTGAAGTCCCTCGATTCATGTTTAAGCAAACTCCATTTCCATAAGTTCCTGTGCGATTTCTCTGCTTACAACACGCATCAAATTATCTTCTTCGCGTCCTCTTGATAAAAGATTCATGCTGCCGTACCACACTATTTCGTTATCTATAATTGCATAGTGCTCATGCATTTTTGAAAGCAGCTTAACATATACTCCTGAACCTTCAAGTTCCTCGATAAGTTTTTGATAGCTTTCAGTTTCCAGAGTAAGCACAACCACCTTCACACCTGATTCCTGCACCGGTTTTAAAATATTTATAAGCTTCTTTATTTTATATACATTTAATTTTGGACTGGAAATTATGATTTCCTTTTGAGCCTCTCGCAAATCATTTTCAAAGACTGCACTGTACGAATTATTATCAAAGATGGAGTTGGTCTGTTGTTTTTCTACATTTAGACCTTGACATATTTCATACCCCATCTGCTTATATACCCGAAGTCTTTTGTTATACATTCTTTCCAGCACTCTAATATGAGCATCTACATAATCATAAATAATGACATCCTTCTTTGCTTCATAGTCTCTGTGAAGTCGTCCCGAATATTGTT
>CAZUFU010000087.1:0-7478 GCA_964619875.1 uncultured Oscillospiraceae bacterium | reverse complement strand
CACGGAATTATGCACCTCATAGAGGACCATGCCAAGCTGGCGGGAATACCTGCACGGTTCGCGGCGGCCAAGCTGGTTGAAGGCGACCCGTTGGTACTGGAGGCTCTTAAGCTTTCGGAAAACGAAAAGGACATGCTGGAGCACATCATCTGCCAGATGGAAGAGGAAAGAGGCCTGGACAGATCTGCGGCCATCGCGGATATGAGATTCGGCTTCATACAGAAGCTTTGCCATGAGACGGTGGTAAAGCCTCATGAAAGCAAGGAACATGAAAGAAGCAGGACCATTGACCGGATACTCACAGGTAAATATACTGCCATTCCGGCCTTTATAGGCATCATGGCAATGGTGTTCTGGCTTACCTTTAACGTTATAGGTGCCTGGCTGCAGGGACTGCTGGAACAGGGAATTGAATCACTCACAGACATTGTGGACGGAGCTTTGACCGCATGGGATGTGAGCCCTCTGCTGCATTCCCTTGTAATCGACGGAATTTTTAACGGCATCGGGAGCGTGCTCAGCTTCCTGCCTATTATAGTAACGCTGTTTTTCTTCCTGTCACTGCTGGAGGACAGCGGATATATGGCCAGAATCGCCTTTGTAATGGACAAGCTGCTTCGAAAGATAGGTCTTTCGGGGCGCTCCATAGTGCCTATGCTCATAGGCTTCGGATGTACCGTGCCGGGCGTTATGGCAAGCCGCACGCTCCCCTCGGAGAGAGACCGTAAGCTGACCATAATGATGACGCCTTTTATGAGCTGTACGGCCAAGCTGCCCATTTACGGATTTTTCACGGCGGCCTTTTTCCCGGGAAAGGGAGCTTTAGTCATGGTGGCCCTGTATTTCCTGGGTATAATAATTGGTATTCTCTGTGCTTTGATTTCCAAAGGAACTATGTTTAAGGGGGAGGCGGTGCCTTTTGTAATGGAACTGCCTAATTACAGAATGCCCGGTGCGAAGAATGTGGCCATGCTTCTCTGGGATAAAGCCAGAGACTTTCTGCAGAGGGCTTTTACCGTTATTTTTATAGCGGCAATCGTTGTATGGTTCCTGCAGACTTTTGATTTCAGACTCAATATTGTGAGCGATTCCCATGACAGCATGCTGGCTGTAATTGCGGGATTCATTGCACCGATATTTGCACCTCTGGGCTTCGGCGACTGGAGGATTTCCACATCACTTATAGCTGGGTTTATGGCCAAGGAAAGCGTGGTTTCCACTCTTACGGTACTGCTGGGCGGTACAGATGAAATTACCGCAATACTGACGCCGCTGGCAGCAGCTTCACTGCTTGTATTCTGCCTGCTTTATACCCCCTGCGTTGCAGCAATCGCTTCAATTAAGCGTGAACTGGGCGGCAGATGGGCTGCAGGAATAGTGGTTTGGCAATGTGCAGTGGCATGGGCGGCAGCGCTTGTTGTAAGGCTTATAGGACTGGCATTAGGGGCAGTTTAAATTTGGATAAAACGTAAACGCAGACCATCGGAGGAGAGATTATGAAAACAATTAAGCGAATTTTGAGCCTTATCCTGATAGTCGCAATAGTGGCGGTTTCGCTGGTAATCTGGCAGGGGTATGAGATGTACAGCGACGCAGTGGCAAAGGTTTCTATAGAGGAAAAGACTGCGGAAATCATGAAGCAGAACCATTACACTACCTATGAAGAACTTCCTGAGACCTATGTGAAGGCTGTAATCGCCGCAGAGGACCGCAGATTCCAATACCACAAGGGATTTGACATCATATCAACGGCAAGAGCGGCCTGGCGTAATTTAAGAAGCAAGGAAATTGTGGAGGGCGGCAGTACTATCACTCAGCAGCTGGGAAGAATCATGTATTTCTCTCAGGAAAAGAAGTACAGCCGTAAGGTAGCAGAGGTACTTGTGGCCGGACGCATTGAGGATATTTATGACAAGGACGAGATTTTCGAGCTTTATGTAAATACCATATACTTCGGCTCGGGATACTATAATGTTTACGATGCCAGCATGGGCTATTTCGGTAAAAGACCGGATGACATGGACGATTATGAGTGTACAATGCTGGCAGGAATTCCAAATGCACCGTCGGTGTATTCGCCTGACGTAAATCCGGCGCTGGCGGAGCAGCGCAGACAGCAGGTGCTGACCTGCATGGCTGAAGCAGGGTACATCCAGCCGGGGGATATTGAATAGAACATGAGGTGTCGTATTAAAAATGAAAATAAATGATTTCATACAGCATAGCACACCATTTTCTTACAAATCAGCCTCCGCTCAAGCAAAAATGCTGTATGAAAATCAGATAAAGCCATTTCGATACGACATATATTGGAGAAAACTTAAAAAATGTCGTATGAAATGTCATTTTTCTTGATTTCATACGACATTTGATTGCGAAAAGAAGCGTTTTTTCTTCCCATTACATGCAGATGTCGTATGAATCATCTGAAATTCAATTTTCATACGACATTCACCGTAACAATTATGCGTTTTTTGTTTAAAAGATCTTAAGCGTTTCTTATTGTGCTGATGCACTTTTCAAAGTCGGCCTTATCCCATACTACAGGCACAGGATAGAGAGGATTTGCTTCCTTCATGGCCCACTCTATAATCTGAGGGACATCTTCGTCCTTGATCACATCAAGGCCTGCAGGAATATTCATTTTAGCCTTTGATTCCTCAATCCAGCTGATGAATTTCTCAGCCTTTTCTGCATCGTTTGTACCTGTCATACCGCAGACCTCAGCCAGACGGGCCAGTCTTTCGTGAGCTGCCGAGCCGAACTGGCGCATTACATGAGGCAGGATTACGGACATAGCCAGTCCGTGAGGTGTTCCGTAAAGTCCGCCGAGAGTGTGGCCGATAGCGTGGACATAGCCAACGCAGCCTCTTGTAAAGGCACGGCCTGCGTAGAAGGCGGCCTTCTGCATGTTCTGACGTGCTTCAAGATTGCTACCGTCGCAGTATGCCGTGTATAAATTATCGTATATGAGTTTTACCGCATCTTCGGCCAGCTTTTTTTCCAGCTTGCTGTTATATGTATTGTTGGTATAAGATTCTACCGCGTGGCACAGGGCATCCATACCTGTGGTGGAAGTTACCTTAGGCGGCAGGCCTACAGTAAGCTCCGGGTCTAATACCGCATATTTCGGCATGAGGCTGGTATCGTTCATTGAAGCCTTGTGATGAGTCTTTTCGTTGGTTATTACTGCAGCGACAGTGGTTTCCGAACCAG
Organism: uncultured Oscillospiraceae bacterium; assembly: GCA_964619875.1. Taxonomy (GTDB): domain Bacteria; phylum Bacillota; class Clostridia; order Peptostreptococcales; family Anaerovoracaceae; genus SUG1106. The sequence goes on along the minus strand of CAZUFU010000087.1, from coordinate 4,262 downwards.
TGCCGGCAGTGGTAGGAACAGCGAAAATGGTAGGAATTCTATGAAGGACTTTGAAGAGTCCCTGAAGCTGTTCTACGGTCTTGCCTTTCTTTACAGCCATAGCTCCGATGCCCTTGCAGCAGTCCATAGGAGAGCCGCCTCCAAAAGCTACCATAGCCTGACAGCCGCTTTCTCTGAAAAGCTTCAGGCCTTCGTTTACATTTCTGTCTGTAGGGTTAGGCTGAACTCCGTCGTAAATCACATATTCGATACCTGCGGCATCCATGGCGTCCAGCATACCTTGCGGCAGTCCCAGATCCATGAGGACTTTATCTGTTACAACCAGTACCTTGTTATATCCTTTTTTCTTGATAAGGTCGGGCAGCTGTTTTACTGAGCCGGCGCCTTCGAGAGTTTCCGGCATTCCCCACGGAATTAGGTACATGCCGATTTTAAATACAGCCTGATAAATTCTGCAATACATCTTTCCCATAATTTTTCCTCCTTTAGAAGTGTACTGCGTCAATAGGACATACCTTGGCGCATATTCTGCAATCTATGCAATCATTCGGCCTTGCAAGCCGGGCTATTGTATTGATGTCACCGTGAAATTTAGGAGCTTCGATTTCGAGGCAGTTCTTCGGGCAGTTCTCTACGCAGACACTGCAGCCGACACATATGGTTTCATCAAAGGCCGGTTTTTTCCAGTCTCCTTTTGGAATCTTGACGGTTTCCTGCCCATGGTTATTGCGGATGGCTCCGAAAGCGCACAGCTTGCCGCAAAGTCCGCAGTCAATGCACTTTTCCGGGTCGATGGTGTGAACTTCCTTGAGATTACCTGAAATTGCTCCCACAGGACAGCTTTTGGCGCAAAGCCGGCAGCCTGCGCAGCACGAAATTATTTTATATGACAATTTAAAGCACCTCCCGATAATCAACCGCCGCCGGACGGTGCGAGAAATACCAGTTCGTCGCCGTCGATGACCTTGGATGAGATTTTTGCCTGTTTACCGTTGAGCATAATTACGCAGTTTTTGAATTCTGCCGAGGTCATGCCTGTAGTAGCTGCCATAAGGGAGCAGGCTTCTTTTACGGTTTTGATATTTTGAGAGTCGGCTTCAAGCCCCTTGCATCCCGTCTTCAGACGAAGGGAGCCGAAGAGTTTAATCTTAATCACCTGGATGCACCTCCTGACGATGACCTGAATTCCTCGCAGGTCACTTTATAGCTGTCCAGTTTGTCCAGACCCAGCTTGCGCAGAGTCTTAGGTGTAGGAACGCCGTCATCGCTCCAGCCCCTTGCGTGGTAATATACATTTTTCATTCTTTCCAGAGGCACCTTAGTGGACTCATCGCCTTCGACCTGAGGCACATCGGTAAGCCTTGCAGGAAGAGAGTCATCCTTGCGGCTGATACCGAAGCGGGAGTTTATGTGCCTTTCCAGAGTATAACCTCGTTTGCCTGCTTTGAAGAAAGAACCGAAGGTTACAGGCATTCCTGTCACAAGGTGGAGTGCTTTGGACTGATTGAATATTACAGGCAGATGGAAACATACCATGCCTGGGAATTTATTAAGCAGTCTGAGAACTGGCCCTATTACCGGCACCGCTTTGCAGAAAAGCCTTGTGTACCAGCTGTGAGGGTGGCTGATCAGTGGAGGCGGGAAAAATGCGTATGTAGTGAAAAGGCATTGACCGCAGGATGATACGCCTTCCATCAGATCCTGGAATATGACTGTAAAGTCAGGCTTGCCGTGAGGTGTCTGTGCATTGACATTCAGACTGAGGCCTTCTATCAGCACCATATATCCACCGTTAAGGTGGCATCCGCCTCTGTTGGATACGGCATATCCCAGTCCTAGACCCACAGATCTTCTCGGTTCATAGGCTGCCAGTTCCATTCCCTTGGAGTGTATGGCAAACTCCTTGCCACCGTACTTTTCGGAGCACCATCTGGACCCGTTTGCCAGCTCGTCACCGACGCCCCGACGATATGCGATATCATCCCATACCTGAGATATTTTATCTTTATTTTCTTCGTTAAATTTCAGGCCGTTATCCCATAAACCTTTTTCATTTGCCTCCATAGCATAAGCCAGAGTACTTGCGGCGGAGATGGTGTCCATGCCAAGTTCGTCAAGCTCGTAATTCCACTTGAGAATGGAGTAAAGATCGTTATTGAGTATGCCGCCGCCCAGAAGACCAAGAGTCTCAAGCTCAGGGCCTTTGACTGCCTTTCCGTCTACCTCCACGGTGCGGGCACATTTAATCGGGCAGGTGAGACAGCCCTTGTTTACAATATTATATTCTTCGGCCAGAGTTTCGCCGTTTACCATTTCGAAGTCGTCGTACTGTCCGTAATTATAGTTTTTGGTAGAAAGCTGACCTCTCATCTGCATGGTGGATACAAGCCCTGCAGTACCCAGCCGAGGAAGCTGATCTCCTGTAAGAGGGTGAGACTTGAGATACTTGAACCACTTTTTGTTGAGGGCATCCAGCTTTTCACGGTCATAAACCTGAACTTCATGATTGCCTGAAACGGTAAGGGCCTTAAGGTTTTTCCATCCCATTACAGCGCCGGTGCCGCCCCTGCCTGCCAGCCTTTCGTTGCTGACGATGGATGCGTAGAGCACCAGATTTTCTCCGGCGGGACCGATTACTATCTTGCCGTTTTTGACGGCTTTATCTCCGTTCTCGGAAGCCAGTTTTTCGTCCAGAACCTGCTGAACCTTTCCTGTGTGCATGCCCCAGATATCCTCTGCATCGCGGAATGAAAAACTGTCATTATGTATGTGCAGCCAGACAGGCTTGGAGCTTTTGCCGCTGATTACCAGAGCGTCATATCCGGCTTTTTTGAGATAGTATCCGAAATTGCCTCCGCAGTTGGAAGATGTAAGTATGCCTGTCTGCGGAGAGAGTGTGGATATATTAAAACGGCTGGAGCTCGGCGCGCCGGATCCGGTGAAAGGCCCTGTGGTGATGACCAGCATATTCTCTTCGGAAAACGCAGGAGTATCCTTTTTCAGATTATCTCCCAGTATCTTGGCCGCCATGGTCTTGCCGCCTATGTAGAGTCTCCTCTCTTCGTCTGACCAGGGGTATTCAGTTGTCCGGCCAGTGGTAAGGTCGATATGCATCACCTTTCCCATGTAGCCTCCATAGTTTGTAGACATATTATCCTCTCCTTAAAGGTTATACATCAATTGTATCACTTTTAATACATATATACTAGCCTTTTTTTAATTCAATGATAAAAAGGGGGATTGAGGCGGAAGCGGCGGAATAGAATATTTCTATAAAAGGGAGGTGATTTTTTGCCTGACTATATTGTTAATGGTTATGCATATCCGTCTATAGCACCCGGAACGCTGCAGTGGTGGCTGCCCAGGCTTACATGGCTTTCGTCCTTCAGCTACGGTTTTACCGGCAGCGGAGAGCTTGTAAATCTGGAGGACTATAATCTCATAGAACCTGCCAGAGCTGCAGGTGTAAAAGTATTGATGGTACTGACACCCATGGATGAAAACGGCATGTTTAACGATAACATTGCCATCGAGGTTTTTAACAATCCGGCTGCAGAGGAAAATCTGATAAATAATATAGAAAAAAACATTAAAGACAAAGGCATGAGCGGAGTGGATTTTGACTTCGAGTATCTGGCGGCGGAATACGCTGATAATTATGTGGAACTGGTTGCCCGTACCCGTGGAAGACTGTCGCCTCAAGGTTATCTGACCACCGTTGCCCTGGCTCCGAAGACCAGCATCGACCAGCCGGGGCTTCTCTATCAGGGTCACGACTATGCCGGAATGGGTGAGGCAGCAGATTACTGCCTGCTGATGACTTATGAGTGGGGGTATACATACGGTCCGCCTATGCCGGTATCGCCTATTAACAATGTGAGACGTGTCATTGAGTTCGGCATAACCCAGATACCCGCCGAAAAGATTCTCATGGGCATGAGTAACTATGGCTATGACTGGGCCCTTCCTTTCGTGGAAGGAGAAAGCAAGGCGGAGAAGCTGACTAACTACCAGGCGGAGGCAAGAGCGGCCTATTACGGAGTTCCCATCCAATATGATGAAGAGGCTCAGGCCCCGTTTTTTACTTATACTGCACCGGACGGGACTGAGCATATAGTATGGTTTGAGAATGAACAGAGCTGGACTGCAAGGCTGGCCCTTGTTGAAGAATACGGCCTTGCGGGGGTGAGCATCTGGAACATAATGAACATATTTTACGGCGGCATATAACTTTACAAAAACTTAACCCGTTAGTAGAATTT
>CAZUFU010000086.1:0-7505 GCA_964619875.1 uncultured Oscillospiraceae bacterium | reverse complement strand
ATAAAGTCTACTACCCACAGGAGTTCTATGCCACCCATTTTACCAGTGTAGTGGCCAATTTCAATGCTGAAGTTATCCTGAAAGGGCCAGATGCCGTTCTGGAGGAGATGGATGCCATCATAGCCAAGGGCACCAATGCTTCACAGAAGGAGAAGGACGATATTCTGGTTTACGAAGTTGCTTATGAGATGTACAGCCGCGGCTATGAATTCGCGCCTGCACGTCTTGGAAAATCATATGCCATGAAGTTCTGGGTCGAGGACGGAAAGGTGCTGCTGCCTTTTGTGGCAGTGGAGGGTGTAGGTGAAACTGCCGCAAAATCCTTTGTGGCAGCCTATGACGAAAAACCTTTTGACACCATCGAAGAAGCCATACAGCGTGGCAAGCTGAACAAAACCGCAGTAGATGGCCTGCGCAATCACGGAGTCTTCGCAGGTCTGCCGGAAACCGACCAGCTGTGCATGTTTTAGGTGAAGCCGGACTGGTATAGACGATTTAATCAGGCTGACAGTAGACTTTAATGAGTCTGACAGGAGGTCTACAGGAGACTGACTCCACCATTTTTGCGTTTTTTTCAAAAATGGTGGAGTTTTTGCGTGGAGTTTGAGTCATTTCTCTGAATGGATAAAAATGTAATTGGTTATAATCATTGAAATTTCAATGTTTGGGATTTTATTACATTTGATGCAAAGTCAAAAAAGAATTCATCTGCCACAAAAATCTCCACCAAAATCAAAAAAAATGCAATTTTGGTGGAAAAACAGCTAAGTTCCAGAGTAAATATATGGAATCTTACAGACGAGGGAGTATAAGACCGTCAACAATTCTGTAAATGTCCGGAATACTGAATTCTCCGTTAGGTCCGTCTGCCGTGACAATTAAATTCTTTGGCTGATAAAATCCGTTAAGAAAGTATAATTCCATTTTGCGATTATTTCGCCGTCTGTATTCTTCATTTGAAAGCATGCCGTTATGTTCCCACAGCAAAAGCTCTCTTTGAGAAAGCAGAATTGTAATGTCAGGGTATACAACAACCTTTTGCCCATTTTCATCAAACAATATAAGCTTCTTTTCATAATAAAATGGGACGTGGCGCTGCCAGAGTACATCGATTATGATAGCCTCACCTTTAGAGCGCACGTATATTCCGGCGCTGGTAAGGTATATCAGTTCTTCCTGCTTGTAGTGATTCTGGCTGGCATGCACCTGAGGTCCGGAATGTATATCAGAAAAAAACAGAGTCGAGGGACATGTACTTGGTGATGACACGTTCCAGTAAAGGAATATTAAATTTTTCTTGAATTTCACCCTCGAAATTTTCTGAAAAGTATGCTATAATATATGCAGAAAGAGAAGGTTTTACAGATGTACAAGATTGGCAGCATAGTAGTTTACGGAACAGAAGGCCTTTGTAAAATCTGCGATATAACAGAGCGGACTTTTGGCAAGGAAACCTCGGAATATTATGTGCTCAGCCCGTTGGCAAACGAGGCGGAGACAGTTTTCGTTCCTAAAAATAACGAAAAAGTTTTAAAGAGAATGAGGCCCATACTCTCAAAGGAAAGAGCCTCAGAACTTCTGGAGGCAGCACCTTCGGAATATGGCGAGTGGGTAGAAAACGACAGGGAAAGACAGCAGATGTACAAGCAGATTCTGCTTTGCGGTTCCAGTGAGGACCTGCTGATGATGACCAGGGCACTGTACCTGCATCAGATAGAGCTTCTGGAACGAGGCAGGAAGCTTCACGCGGCAGACGAGAGATTCCTTAAGGAAGCGGAGAAAATGCTTTTCGAGGAACTGGCCTATGTGTTTAACATCACGGTAGCAGAAGTGCTGCCGCTGATCATAAGAAAAAAAGAAACCGGCAGGTAAGCCGGTTTTTTGTATGGGGAAGCCCTGCATTTAACAGGAACTGAATTTTTATCGCCGCATAATCCGTCCCGCCGCACTGAAGCCGCCGAAAACGATCAGATCTACCACCACTATGGTGGCACCCACAGGCGACGAAAGGACGATGGAAATCAAAATACCGGCAGCCGAGCTTATCACAGCAACTACGGCAGAGCACAGAACCACCTGCCTGAAGGTGTGAAATACACGCATAGCTGACAGAGCCGGGAAGATCATCAGAGCCGAGGTGAGCAGAGCACCTACCAGATTCATGGCCAGCACTATTATTACCGCCGTGATAACAGCGATAAGCAGATTGTAGGCGGCCGCATTGACTCCGGTGGCCCGGGCAAAGTTTTCATCGAAGGTGACGGCGAAAATCTTGTTGTAAAAGAGCACGTAGGTGAGTATTACCAGAGCCGACATGATGACGCAGACCCACACATCCGTCTGAGTCAGAGTCAGAATTGAAGTGGAGCCGAACAGCGTGCTGCACACGTCACCGGACACGTTAGCCGAGGCTGAGAACATGTTAAGCAGCAGATAGCCGCAGGCCATGGAGCCTACAGAAAGCATTGCCAGAGCGGCATCTCCTTTTATGCGGGCATTTGCACCTGTTTTGAGAAGAAGCACTGCACAGAGCACCGTAACAGGAAGCACCACTATGAGCTCCGTCTTTACGGAAAGCACAGCAGCGATGGCCATTGCGCCGAAGGCAACATGAGAAAGGCCGTCTCCTATGAAGGAGTAGCGTTTCAGCACCAGAGTCACACCAAGCAGGGAAGAGCAGAGAGCCGTAAGCACTCCGGCTATGAAGGCATAGCGGACGAAAGAGTATGAAAGATATTCTGCTATCATTTGAAGTACCTCCTGTTCTTTCCGGCCGCAGCCCGTGAGCAGAGGGGCTCGTCCATGAATTTTGCCAGGCCCTCCTGATGACGGAAGGACATCTTAACAGGGCTTTTTACGTATTCCTCCTTGGTGCCGAAAAACTGCATTTCGCTTCCCAGGTGAAGAATGTGGCTGGCGTACTTGACTGACGCCTCTATGTCGTGGGAAACCATGATTATCGTAATTTTTTCCTTTTGGTTAAGGTCACTGACGATGCTGTACATTTCCGCTGAAGCGGCCGGATCAAGACCGGTTACGGGCTCGTCCAGAAGGAGCATCTTGCCCGCTGCGCACAGGGCACGTGCCAGAAGGACTCTCTGCTGCTGTCCTCCCGAGAGGTCACGGTAGCAGCGGTTTTTCATATGATCGATGCCCAGTCTTTCCATAGAAGAGAGGGCAGACTTCTTCTGCGTCGCTGTGTAAAACGGTTTTAGGCCAGATGCCGCAAGGCAGCCTGAAAGGACGATTTCCCCTACGGAAGCGGGAAAGTCTTTCTGCATCAGTGTCTGCTGAGGCAGGTAGCCTATCTGGTTCATGCTGAAGCCGTCGCCGCATATTATTTCGCCGCTGACAGGACGCACGAGACCGGCCAGAGTCTTTACCAGAGTGGACTTGCCGGAGCCGTTTTCTCCTACGATGCACAGGTAGTCGCCGCGATTTATCTCAAAATTTATATCCTGCGCCACAGCCACACCGTCGTAACCGGGACAGAGATTCTTTACTGTCAGTTGTGCCATTTGGTTTTACCTTTCTTATCTGTTGATATCTGTTTCGATGCCGAGAGCCGTTTCAAGGGCCGTCAGGTTTTCTGCCATTACGGAAAGGAATGAACAACCTGCCTCAACATCATCAGCAGTGACCGACTGCATATCGTCAAGCCTGAGGACAGGCAGTTCCTTTAATGAGGAATTTTTTATGACGGTCTGAGCCAGAGCAGTATCGGATTTTTTGAGAACCAGAACCCCTCCCGGCCTGTGGTTGTCAATGGCATCGGACAGGTCAAGTATGGTGGCAAAGCTTGCCTCTGTTTCGGCAGAGCATCCGGGGAAAGCAGACATATGCGACAGTCGATAATCCTCCGTCAGGTAGACGAAAGGAAAACGGTCAGCAACCAGAATGAAAGCATCTCCCTTTTCTCTTGCAGCCTCGGCTACCTTTTCATATTCACCGTCCAGGTCCTTTATTTTTTCTCTATAGTTTCTCGAGTTTTTTTCGTAGTAAGCGCAGTTTACAGGGTCAAGGGCGCATATAGCCTCAGTAATTTTTTCTATAAACACAGGTGCCGCTTTAAGGGAAAGCCACATATGCTCGTCGTATTCTTCGAAATGATCGTGTTCGTCTTCGCCTTCTTCGTGATGATGTTCGTGCTCGTGATCATGAGCGCCGGCAGTACCTTCATATCTTTCGCTGAGCTTAGGGTCGTGGGCCAGAACCTCCATAAGGGAAAGGATGCTTTCCGGTGATTTATCCGATGACTCTGCGGCTTCATCTATCCAGAATTCCGATTCACCGCCTGCATATATAAGCAGACTGCAGTCTGATATTTTAACCATGTCCTTAACGGAAGGCTGATAGCTGTGCATATCCTGCCCGCTTTCATTGAGCCGTTCCAGCTTTATGCCTGAAGGGTTGTCCCCGAGTATTTCTCTGACCCAGTCGTATTCCGCAAAATCGGCGGTGAGTATGGTCATGCCTTCAGTTCCGTTATCTGCAGGCGAGCAGCCGCAAAAAATCAGGGCAGCAGCTGCAAGGACTACAAGCTTTTTGATTTTCATATGGTAAGATTTCCTTTCCGGCCGTTCTCAGCATTTTCGGTGCAGCTTCTGCATAGCCCGAAAAGGGTAGTGCGGCCCACGTCCAGCCTGAATCCGCTGGCATCGAGGAGATTGCCTGAAATAGCTCTGGAGGCTTCATCGCTCATGTGGAGCAGCCTGCCGCAGCCGGTGCATTTAAGATGTATATGGAAGTGGCAGCTTTCTCCGCCCATTATCTGATAGGTGGCCTTGGTGCCTCGTCCGGCAGAAAAGCATTTTACAAGGTTTTCTTCGGCAAGTCCCGGCATAAGCCTGTAGATGGTGCTTTTGCCCGGTGGGTTGGTAAATTCCGGGTCGGCTTTCATTCCGTCGGCGATATCGTCGATGGTGTAGGCATGTTCCGGGTGCTTCTTAAGGAAATCCATCAGTTCTTTTTTCTGCTGTGTATTGTAAGTTGCCACGATTTTCCTCCACAAAACAAAATTGAGAATGATTTTAAGAACCATTCTCAATTTATTATATACCTTCTGACGTAAAAGTCAATATAAATCCTCCGGACCGCTGATTACATAGCGGCAGACTCGTATATACTGATTGCTGTCAGCGCATTCTGCCCATTTGATGAGAGTAATTCTGCCTTCCTCCATTTCTATACAGGTGATGGTATTGGGATGAACGCAGGACCCTGTATTGGAATAGCTCCATTCTCCCTTGGAGCATGAAATTACAGGTCTGTGGGTGTGTCCGGCTATGAGGTGGGTGCTTCTGGACAGGGCCCAGTCTGACATGCGCCTTTCTATGACTTTGCCCTTGCTGTAATTCCTCGCAGCACTGGTAGGGTCTTTGATTCCGGCAAGTTCAAGAGGTTTCCAGATGTATCTTACAAGCCAGCGTGCCAGCTTCCATAGCTGATTGTTGAGAATATCGGCCTGATGACCGTGCATAAGGCAGCAGTTTGTGGTGGCGGAGGAGCCATTGGGACATTCTATAATGAGAGACTCGTAGGCCGGTGGCAGAGAAGTGGACGTGAATCCCGGGCGGCTCTTGACCTTGTCATGATTTCCCCAGAGAATGAAAAGGCGGTCTTTTTGCCTGAACTTGTCGAGAAGCCGGAAAATATCTGAATGAATTTCCTCAATGTCGGAAAATTTTCTGTTTTCCCACAGTTCGTCGCCGTCGCCTAGTTCAACATACGTGAAGTCGCGCTCATAGTAGTAGCCCAGAGCGGCCTCGTAAATTGTCTTGTTATTGAGAAAGCTGTCGTTCCAGGTTCCGTTTCCGCGGTGGCAGTCGCTGAACAGCACCAGGCGTGGATGGTCTGCCGTGCTGATTACAACAGCGGAGCGGAGAGCTTTGTCCATCTGTCTGAAGTAAAAGCTGTCGGAAAGCTTCATAAAAAAACACCTCCCGTATCAGCTTATGCTGAAGGGAGATGTAGGGTGTTTTTTTCTTTAATATCTTTAGTGTCGGTTTTATCTGCCGCAAATGGCGTCCAGCACGGTTCTCGCCGATGAGTAGGCAAACTGCAGGTTGTAGCCACCTGTGTCGCCGTCTATATCCAGGACTTCTCCGATAAAGTAAAGCCCTTTGTGAGATTTGCTTTCCATAGTGGAAAGATTCACGTCGTCGAGGGCCACTCCGCCCTTGGTTGCCATGGCCTCACGGAAGCTTCCGGTGCCGCTGACGGAGAATTTCGACGCTGTGAATGCATCGGATGCGGCGTTAATATCAGCACCTATAAGAGAGGAGAGCTTTTTGTCACTGAGGCCCAGAGGTTCCAGCACCTTAACAGTAAATCGTTTAGGCAGGTCATACTCTTCGGAAAGGAAAGCCGCCAGCGTCCTGTTATTTCCGCTGAAAACCTCTTTGATGCGTGAGGACAGTGCCCGGGAAGTGCATGGGCCTGCAAAATTTATCTCTATCCGGTCGCCTGTATTGATGTACCTGCAGCTGTTAAGCATCAGAGGGCCGGAAAAGCTTTTGTGCGTCAGAAGCAGGTCTCCTGAAGCCTCATGGACCTTTTTCCCGCCGCCTTCATATACTTTCAGGCCTGCGTTTCTGAAGCTGATTCCCGAAAGTTCGCTGAAAGGATAGTTCTGCACATAGACAGGTGCGAGGGAAGGGCGAAGCTTTTCCGAAGGAATTCCCAGGTCGCGCTCCAGAACCCGGAGCAGACTTCCGTCTGAGCCTGTAGAGGGATAAGAGGCACCTCCTGCTGCGATGACAAGGTTTGTGCATTCAAAGGTTGTGCCGGACTTTGTCCTGACTTCAAAGCCCTCAGAAAGGGCTCTTACAGCGGTTACAGGAGAGGATTTCATGATTGCTACCTGGTTATCCGCTGCTGTGCGAAGGAGAGCCTTGAGCACATCTCTGCCGTCCATGGAGGCAGGAAAGATTTTGCCGTCTTCTCTTTCGGAGCATGGCACTCCCAGGCTTTCCATAAACCTTACATATTCAAGGTTGTTGTGCTTGTAAAGACATGTTCTGATGCGGCTGCCGTTTTTGCCGTAGCATAACAAAAACTCCTTGATGGAACCGGCATGGGTGAGATTGCAGTGCCCTGATCCGGCCATAAGAAGCTTGGTGCCGATTTTATCGGTCTTTTCCAGTATTAAGATGTCTCTGCCGGCAGAGGCAGGAGCCGCGGCCCCGAAAAAGAGGCCGGAAGCACCTGCGCCGACAACGATAGTTTTTTTATACATAAATCGATTTGCCTTATGATTTTGTTTTAGCTTTATTTGACATAGCCTGCATCGCTTAAATATTCCCAGACTGCAGGATGATATTCATTTACGACGAACCATATTTCCGCCATGGTTTCTTCATTTTGGCGGAAGTATATTGACACACCGCAGTATTTTTCGTGTAGCATTTGCTCCTCGGTTGACACATCTTCGCCTGATACGATGCGGTTGTAGATGTCGATGTAGTTACTATTATATACATCCTCGTCGTAGGCTTCAACGATTT
>CAZUFU010000085.1:0-7544 GCA_964619875.1 uncultured Oscillospiraceae bacterium | reverse complement strand
TTTCTGAAAAGAGCTGAATAAGTTTCCTCAGATTCATTTTCCATAGGTTCTACAGCAAGGATTTCCTGCTGTCCTTCAAGATTTACTGCCTTTATTACCATTACGGCCTTGCTGGAAATCCTGTGGTTATCACGAATCTTTTCATAAAGTGCGTCAGCCCAGATTACCGGATATTCAGCAGCAAGTTTTCTTGAACGGAACTCATCGACCATTTCATCAAGCCCGTTGTTTATCTCGCTTACCTCAGAAGCACTCAGACTTTCTATTCCAAGTCTTTTTGCAATGTTCTCAATCTTTCGTGTTGAAACTCCGTTCAGCCAGCATTCCTGCACAACTTGTATAAGAGCCTGTTCACTGCGTTTCTTCTCTGTTACGAAGAACGGAATGTAACCTCCCTGTCGTATTTTGGGAACCGAAAGATAAACTGTTCCAAGCCTTGTATCAAAACGACGGATTCTGTAACCACATCTATAACCAGTGCGAGATTTCGCATGAATCCCTTTTTCAGCTCCTGTCCTGTGAGTAACTTCAATTTCCATGAACTTGTCCATTACCCATTGGAGCATTTCTAGCATTGGATCTTTTGCTGTTACAAAATCCAGTAGTTTATTTTCGAAAAATGTAGTATCGTTCTTCTTGGCCATTGTCTTTTCCTTTTTTGTTTGTTGTGGTAACTAACATTTTGGAATTTTCAATGGCTTTTTTCTACCCCAAATTGCGAACTTTATTGTACACTATCCATCAAATCCTTTTTTTACATTACGTTCTTCCAAATTAAAAAATGGAGTATTTGTTGTAAATTCCTTTTTGAAATTACACAATAAAACATGAAAAAGAAATTCTCCTATCAATCCTTTCTTCTGCTTTGTTGTCTTGTTATCATATCGTTTTATAAACTCTTTTATAGTATTTTCATAACTGTAACTTTTACTATTTTGATATTTTTCTGACTTTTTTACTCAATGACATATTGGGACTAAGAAATTTCTTATAAGTTCTTTTAATTCATCAGAAAGACATGTGATATAAAAAATTGAGTATCCTGAGTTTTCGAGAATAGATACACCATTAATTAAAACTTTCTCAAGTCTATCACACACTTTTTTTATTTCCCTCTCTCAATCAATTCCGCAAGTTCAGCAATCATTTTGTCATTGCGATTATGATTTTCCATGAGCCACTTTGTATCAATCAGAATTGCCCTGATTTTGTAATACGGCTTGTCTCCAGTTTTGTAGTCGGTGTAGGCAGAACCAACGAATTTCATATTTATGGAAGAATCTTTGCTTTCAAACGGCATTATAAAAGCGTTATAGATAGATTTACTATGTTTTAGATTTCCTTCGTTTTCTTTATTTTCGATATATTCCGCATAGGCAATTTGCTTGATGATTGAGCCGGACATTGGAAGATGATTCAAATGCTTTGATTCACCGTACTTGTAATATTTTGAATCAAGCACAAAAGTTTTCTGATTCTCAGTGCCTTTATCTGTAATCATTATTGTGTCAGGACGGAGAGCGGACTGTTTGAACTTCAATCTTGAAAGACAAACTTCTATATTTCCCATACTTACTAACCTCTACCCAACCGTCTTTTCTGCAATTTTTTCCAAATAGTTCTAGCACATCTACAAAGAGATTTTTCTATTCCGATTTCTGAAACAAGGATTTCTTTATCAACCAAATCCAACGCCTTCTCAATATCATCATCTGCCCTAACAATTTCATCAACCTTTTTTAGAATAGCCCGAACCTTTTTAATCGGTACGGAATTCAATTTTGGTATAACGATATTTCCTACTTCGCCAGGTAAAATTTCCAGCACGCCGCCACCGTAACTTCGTCCGCAAATCTCTGCAAAAGCAAATGAGATGCTGTTGTAATATGACAAAATCACCTTCTCAGGCGCAATTCCGTTATTGAATTTTATTCTGTGCATGGTATCTGTAGAAATTGCTCCGCAACAGTTCAGAACAAACTTTGGATAAAGGTTATTCCGCCGTAAAAAGAACGCATCAGGAATCCAGATTGATGGAATCTGATACCAATTCTCGCGAATTGAACACTTATAGCCCTTGTTCTGCTTCGTTTCTTCTCCAAACTTTATGTATGCTTTCTGTTCTTGTGAATATGAATCAAACGGAACTTCTGGAAAATTAACCAAATAAGCTGCTTTGTCTTTATTCACATTTTCTTCCCAGTCGGCTTTCTCAAAGTACACACTGTTCGCATGTGAACTTCGCCCGATGAGTGGCAAGGAAATAGATTCCAAATCGTACTTTTTGGCAATATCTTTATTTACGGAAAAATATTTGTTATTCCCTGTTGTCACGCCGACATTTATCAATGCACAATCAGCTAATTTTTGAAATCGATTGTCATTCTTTATTGAAGCAATTAAATTGGTTTCATTCTTCGAGGTAAAATACTTAGTCCACTTTTCTTGAACATTTGAAAGAGGCTGAAACTCTTCTGCCCTTATATTCTCAATATTCAAATCATCAAGATCCTGCAACTCAACGATTCTGATTCCTTTTTGTTCAGAAGTTTTTTCACCAATAAGAACAACAATTTCTTGTTCAATATCAGGGAAAACTAAATCCCTAAAAGTAAGAAGCGTAATATTTGAAAGATTTTTTGAGAGATAAATTCGTAAATCTTCCGCATAGGCGACTTGTAAAATCTCCGCAGGAATAACAAACGCAATTTTTCCGTTTTCTGAGAGCAAATGGACACAAGCGACCACAAACGCAACCCAAGTATTTATGAGCTTATTGGATTTCATTTTATGGGAAGTAAGAATCTCTGACATTTCTCCACGCTGACTTTCAGAAAGATATTGATAACGGATATACGGAGGATTACCTAGAATCAAATCGTATCTTTTTTTATCTGCATTCTGTTGATAAAAATCGAAAAAATCTGCATTCTGAATTTGTATATTCGGATAAGCTGAAAGTTTTACCGATAATTTTTCGGTTTCATCTTTCTCAATTTCTATGCCTGTAAGATTTTGCAGTAGGGTAATAATTTTTTGATTTATGAGAGCATCAAAAAAAACACCGTCACCGCAGCTCGGCTCAAGAACAGTTTTAATAGAAGTATCATCCTTAAAGTATTCAGCGATTTTTTCTGCAAGAGAAAGCGGCGTATAATATGCACCGCGAAGTTTCTGTTGGCTTGTGTTTTCTTTTAGAATCATACGCTTGTCTTAAAACTCCTGTTTATAAACTTTTGTAATCTGAGCCTCTATTTTTGCGATGAGTCGTTTTTTTTCAGATTCCAGAACTTCTTTTGTTGCCTTGTCGATACTCTTATCAAGCTGAAAACAAATATCGCGGACTTGTTTTGAAAGAGTTACTACTGTGTTGTAAATTTCCTTTTGGTGAGGATTTGAAAAATCCAGTTCAATGAAAGGCAGTTTCTTAAGCAAGAATGTCCCACGAGCAACAAAACCACCTTCAAAATCACTTCCAAGAACACCAATTAATTTTTCGGTGTAAGGATGATTGAGCCACGCTTGAATATAGAATAAATCATACTTCGAGTTTTCTTTTTCGCTTACCGCACAATAACCAGCAGTTCCACCAGAAGCAATAAAGGTATCTTTGTCATCATAGCAATACATCGGAATTTTGCTTAAGACTTTCACGATGATTTTAGGCTTGTTGATAAAACATGTGAGTGCCTGTGTTCTTCCGTATCGATACCAAGTATCTATGGTGGCATTATTCACATCACGACCTTTCCCGTTGTTGAGGCATTTCGGAACGAGCAAGTCGTAGCGGTCAGATAGATATTTGAAAGTCTCTGAAAAATCCGCTTTCATTATCTGAATATCAATTAATTTGCCATTTTCATCATAAGGGAAAATAATCCGTTTATCGGTTTTTAAAATAGAATATGTTTCCTGTCCCTTTTCATCTTTTTTAGTCGGCTTGTAATATGGACGCAAAAGGGATTTGTCGATTTTATAATCGGATTCAAATTTGTGTATATAAACATATTTAGAATCTTCTTTTATTACTTCGTCCTGTGAGAACCAATAGACAGGCGGGCGTTCTGCACTTGTCTGAATGCCGTTAAAAATATCCGAAACATCGCCAAGCGTTGTCTTGCAGTTTTTAAGGATTCTTAACAAATCGGAATCGGTTGTCAGTTTCCAAAGATTTTCATCAAGATTCTTTGTTGAAAAAATCGTTTCTGCAAGATTATTCCCAACCCATAGTTTTACGGGCGAATCAACCTCGCAATAAGTGAATTCATCTGAATTTTTTGAGAATGAAAGAATGCAAGAGTAAATCGTTTTGTCAGGGAAAAGCTGTGTTGCCCCAAAGTCGTCAAGTCGCACAACTTTTTTTGAGAACAATGCCCGTAGTTTTTCTCCTGCATTGATTTTGTAAAACTTGTTGGGAACGATATAACAGGCTTTTCCGTTTGCCTTTATTTTCGAAAGTGCTTGCTCCAAAAACAAGAAATACTTATCAAACTGCTTAAAAGCAGAAGAAAACTTATCTTTATAAATATAAAACTCTGTTTCTGTTTCAAGATTGTGGATTCCTTCTGTCGCAACATACGGTGGATTACCTATAATCGCATCAAACAAATTTCCATTGTTGATATTACTCCAATCAAACGGCTTTATCTTTTTCAACAAATCAATAGAAGTATCTCCCAAATCTTCCCGACAAATCAGGGAATTACCGTTTTTGATATTGGTATCAAGATTCGGAAGAATCGGGCGAGAATCAAATACAGAAGATTCTGTTTCATCTTCAATCAATTTTATTAAAAGAGAGAATTTACAGACTTCGGTTGCATGATAATCGATATCAATTCCAAAAATACAGTTTGTAAGAATCAATTTCTTTTCTTCAAGTGGTAGTTTTCGTTTTCCATTTGAAAGTTCAATCAAATGGGACGGTTCATTTTTGAGATACCAGTCTATGCAATGGTTTGAAAGATATTGTAGCACTTCCTCAAGAAAAATTCCCGACCCACAGGCTATGTCTGCAATTTTTAAATTTAGAATTTCTTTTGGGGTTCTGTCGTTGCACAATGGCTCAAGTGTATTCTTAACCATATATTTTACAATTTCAATCGGAGTTGTGACGACAGCTCTGTCTTTAAACTCCTTCTTTTTTGTAAGCGTCAAATTATCACCGTCAGTAATAAGCCGTTCTGTCAAAAATGATTCATAAATCTTGCCTAAGATATTCGGTTCGATGATATTGAACAAATAAGGGCTGTATGGATAATACAGACAGTAAATCATATTGAAGATAACTTCGTTATCCAAATCAAAAATGATATTTTCGCCAGAGAATAACTTTGAGTTATAGCGCTTATCAACCTCTTTGAACAGCTTTGTCAGAGATGCTTTTAGTTCATCCTTTGTTTCTGCTGCATCTTTCAGTTTTTCATAAAGTGGCAGGTTCCTGTCTTCGCAGATTCGCAAGAATACAATCTGATTTATAAACTCCTGTACCACATCGTTCAGCAAGTCTACATTGCGATATTTCTCTAAATTATTGAACAATGACAAACCTATTTGAAGTCGCCAATAATTAAGCTGCTTCAGAAACTGCTCGTCAATCTCGGAAGTCGTCCGCTCCTTGTCCTGAAAATTCGTTGATAAAAATTCATCAAACGTACCCGAATAAACATTTTCCCGTGAAATTAAGTTGTATATTTCTTCGTAATGTTCTTCGTATTCAGAACAATGATACTTCTTGTATACGGAAACAACGGCATTGTCTGTTTCATCGGGCTTGTTTGTCGTGTCATATATAATCAGGTTTTCAAAATTGGTTAAAATAGACAGTTTATGCCCTGCGTTCCAACCATAAGAACGAGCTTGATAGGAAGTTTTCTTGTCAGTCAGAATTGGTACAGACGGCTTTTTTGCCTCGACAAAAATCTTGCTCAATCCATTAAGCGTGAGTGTGTAATCTGGGCGTTCCTTTTCATTTGAAAATTTTTCGACGACAACTTCTTTGTACTGAGGAGAAACTCCTTTTTTGTTCTGAACATCCCATCCAAAACATTCCAAAAGAGGGCTGATGAATTCATCTCGGCAGGCTTGCTCATTATATTGGTCATTATTCTTGTAGACATCAATATTTGAAAGATATTGGTTAACAAGGCGGTGTAAGTCTTGCTTTAATGGCTCCATAAAAACCTCTCTTTTCTTTCTACCAAATATTATATCAAACTACAGTGTCATTGAACGACACCGTAATTATTTTTCACCCAATTCCAATTTCTCACCATTCACTTCCATGATATCCCCAATCTCGCAGTCAAGCGCAATGCAGATTTTCCTGAGGCTTTCCATGGAAACATCTTCGCCTTTGCCCATTTTGGCTACGATGTTGCTGGTGATTTTTGCCTGGCGGATGAGGTCGCTCTTGTTCATGTCGCGGTCGATTAGGATTTTCCAGAGTTTTTTGTAACTTGCGCTCATTGTAGTTTTCCTGTTTTGATTTCGGTCTTTAAATAGTCATACACATAAAGGGGGCTTTGAAAGTAAAGTCCTGTCTTTGGGTCACAGAGTTTCTGGTAGAGTTCTGAGTTGTACACGGCACGCAAGGCCTGTTCCACGGTAAAAGAAAAATCTCTTACGAGATATGTCGCAAGGTCTCGTGTGGTACATTCAATCTGATATTCAACATCATTCATGGCAGAGTCCTTTGTTTACAAGCGTTTGAATCGCTTTTGGGGTGCCGAAAAAATACTGAAATGTAATACCTTTCATGTATTTAAGCCTTTCAAGGAAAGTATCAAAAGAAATGTCGCCTTCAACAAAGCGGCGGATTTGCGCACCAACTCTGTCATTTGCTATCGGACCTGTTACAATGTCGTAGTCGTGCGAAAAATCTTTATTTTCCTGATTGCGGTTTTTGAAAACAAACTCAGCCCATTCTTTTGAATACTCAGAAAAAGACAAGACTTTCAAACTTCCATTTTTTAAGAGATTTTCGTCAAACTCAAATTTTGTTACACAAGGCTTTGAACCAAAAAGTCCTGCTTTGTAACTTGCCATTTCATAGGCCTGCTTATAATTGTCAGAAAGGTAAAATCCTTTTCCAAAATCCTTGTTCGGCTTAGAAAGGCTCAAATCTATTTCTTTGATTTCTACAGTTGAACCATGATACAGAGACATTACAAGTTGCCCCCATGATTTTTACAATACAATGAAAGATCATCCAGAATCTCTGTAAAAGGAAGCGTGTGCGTAATGTTATAATGCTGGTTTACAAAATCTATGGCATTAAAGCGGTCAAGATAATTAAATGCCTGTGTGGTGGAAAGCGAATATTTTTTTGCGAAATCGCTTACGAGAGCAACGGTATATTCAATTTTGTCTTTTACAGGTACTTCCGCCATTCTGATTCTCCAACAAGGGGATTATACCATGCTTCTCTTAAATTTTCAATAAAATCTCACGAAATCGGGATAAAAGCGAGAAAAATCTTTCCTAAGGTAAAAGGGGCTGTCCTAGAAGTTATTAACAGACTTCAAAAAGGGCGGCCTTTTTTA
>CAZUFU010000084.1:0-7563 GCA_964619875.1 uncultured Oscillospiraceae bacterium | reverse complement strand
TGAGGGAGCCGAGCCTCCACGAGATATTTGTGGAAAAAGTGGGTGATTATCATGATTAAGGTTTTTAAGTTTACTCTGGCCCAGCTTTTTAAGAATAAATCCAACAAGATAGTTTTCGGAATACTATTCGCCGTGCTGATTCTGGCGGTGCCGGTGGCATCCATTTTTCTGGGAGACGGCGGAGCAGCAGATGTGGGCGGTCCGGCGGAGATTTACACCTATGCTGATACTCTGGAAAGCTATCTGGAAAACGGACCTGACGACTTTGGCACCAGGTATGCGGTTCAGTACGGATATTCCATACTTGTAATGATCATATGTGTGTTTTCAGCTACATATATAGTACGTGCAATCGTTGAAGAAAAATCATCCAAGCTGGTTGAGACCCTGCTGGTCAGCATTAAATCAGAGGCCATGATTTTCGGCAAGCTTCTGGCCGTCATGGTTTTCATGCTTACGATGATTATGGCATCAGCGGCGGCCTTTGGCTTTTCCTATGTGGTAACAGGTCTTTTTACCGACGTATCCTTTATAGGGGAAGTACTGGCTGGATTGGGCATTTCTAAAGGTCTGCTTACCATAGGACCTGAGCTGACCCTTATAATACTGGTTTCACTGGTGCTGGCATTTTTGCTGTTTTCACAGATATCGGCTCTGTCGGGGGCAGGCTGCTCCACCATGGAGGATCTGGAATCAGCCAATATGACCGGAACCATGGTGATACTTGCAGGCTATCTGATTTCAACCATTACCATGCCTATAGGGGGCAAAGCCCTTACAATAGCAATGACATTGTGTCCTTTCGTGTCCTCATTCAGCGCGCCGGTATACTTCGTAATGGGAGATATAGGCTGGGGTCTCATGCTGGGCTCCTGGGCAGTTCAGTTGGCGCTGGTGCTGGTTCTCTACAAGGTATCAGGCAGAGTATACGAC
Organism: uncultured Oscillospiraceae bacterium; assembly: GCA_964619875.1. Lineage (GTDB taxonomy): Bacteria > Bacillota > Clostridia > Peptostreptococcales > Anaerovoracaceae > SUG1106. Next base: position 6,630 of record CAZUFU010000084.1, on the reverse strand, counting down.
AGACTGATAATCTACACAGGCCGGAGAATCAAGCTGGGAGAGATACTGGCAATGGCAGGAAAGGGGGAAAAATAGATGAAAAAGGAATTCAGGGGTTTCGGAAAGATATTTTCATTTACTTTCCTGCATCATGTGAGATCAAAGGGATATATAGCCTCGACTCTTATAATTGCAATGCTTTGCCTCCTTATACCTGTGGGAGTGCTGGCAGGTCGTGAGCTCATCGGAGGAGGCGAACCGGAACCTGAACCGGGAACGGAGTCGACAATGGAGCTTGAGGCAGGGGAAGAAATAAATCTGGAGAAAGAGTTTGAAAAGCTGCATTTCCTTTATGTGGTGGACCGCAGTCAGGATGGCATTGACGAGCTGGCAGGCTTCGGAGATTATATAAGGCAGGAAGCAGGGCTGGACCTTCAGGTAAGAGATTTTGGAAATGATATGCAGAAAGCGGCGGAGCTGTCATCAGGCAAAAGGGATGTGATGGTTCTGACGGCGGATCAGGTGGGAAAGGATTTTGAGCTTAATCTCCTGGTGCCGGAGGGAGGCGTTTCCGAGATGGCAGTGGAAAGCCTGGTTCCTCTTCTCGACCAGTACATGGAAGGTGTAAAGCCGAGGATAAACGGTGCTGCGGAGGCAGAAAACGGTGCTGCGGAGGCAGAAGACGGGGAAGGCGATATTGGCGATCTGAAAGAAGTTGTGGCCATGATTCTTACTTTCCTCAACATAATGGTACTGTATTTCTTCGTGCTCATATATGGACAGAGCGTGGCAGGAAGCGTGATAATGGAAAAGAACTCCAAGCTTATGGAAGTTTTCCTTACTGCTGTCAAGCCTTCGGCCATGATAATGGGAAAGCTTCTGGCTATTTCTCTTTCAGGTATGCTGCAGCTTGTAAGCTGGGTACTGGCACTTCTCATTGGCTTTGCAGCAGGAGGCGGACTGGCACAGCTTATCAACCCGGATGCGGGTAATCCGCTGGCTGAGATTCTGAATCTGGCAGCAGCTCTTACAGACGGCATGTTTTCTGCAGGAACGCTGATTGCGGCACTGATTATGGCATTGCTGGGAGTGATTCTTTACTGCTCACTGGCGGCCATTGGAGGCTCTCTTGCCGGTAAGCAGGAAGACCTTTCATCAACTAATGTGGTTTTCACACTGGTGCTGATCATAAGCTTTTTTGCGGCGCTCTACGGCGGTGGCATCGAAGGCTTCGGTGCAGATGGGGGATTGCTTAAGACTCTGCTGGACTGGATACCGTTTACGGCAGTAATGGTGACGCCTTCAAAAATTCTGCTGGGACTGATCCCGCTGGGATACGGATTAGGCTCTATAGCCCTTACGGCGGCGGTGACCATTGTGCTTGTAGCAGCGGCAGGAAGGCTTTACAAGGCTATGTCACTTTATAAGGGACAGGTGCCTTCGCCTAAGGATATTCTAAAACTGATTCGCGCAAAATAGTTTCGGGCAGTTTTAGATGGGCGGGTTTCTTGCAACCTTCCCTCATATCGTATATAATAAGAGCAGGAAAACCTGCTCTTTTTTCATGGGCAGAGTCCGAACACGAAAGGGAAAAGAAAATGGATTTAAACCTAACACAGATTATTGACAGCCTGGCACGCTGGGTCTTCGTAGCTCTGGCAGTATACATACTGGCACGCTGTATACTGTCCCTTATCAGGGCGAAGAATCCGGCAGAGGTCTGGGCATATATGCACATGGTAACCTACACTTCGGATAAGTACGGATATGTGAGTCCTGCCGAAGAAATCAGCGTGCCTATTACTCACTGGGAAAACGTCATCGGAAGGGCCAAAAGCTGTGATATACAGGCAGGCGACAGCACTCTTTCCAGAAACCACGGCATACTCATGCGTGGCAGCAGCGGACAGTGGACCTATCGCGATCTGGGTTCAAAAAACGGAACCTATCTTGAAGATCTGAAGATAAGCAAAGAAAATGAAATGGGACCGCCGATCAAGCTGGAATACGGGGACACTCTGAGGGCGGGCCTCACGGAGTTTACTTTGCTTCCTATCAGTCTGGAGGAAAAAAACAACAACACGGCTATGCGAAAATCCGATACCAGGGTAATGTCGGCGGGGCCTACTCTGGCGGCGCTGACTCTGTTCCAGGTGCTTACCATACTTCAGCTTTGGGTCACTCTGGGACCGGATTATCTTGACGAAATAATTGTTTCTATCGGCGGGCTGTGTGCCGTTATGTGGATTTATACCGGCGTGCTCAGAAGCATGGGAAGGACAGGCTTCGAGATGGAGACAATAGCTTTTTTCCTGTCTACGCTGAGCCTTGCTGTGGTGGCTAGTTCAGCACCGGAAAAGATGTACAAGCAGTTTATCGCTGCGGCTCTGGGTGTAGCCATAATGTTCGTCATGTGCGTCTTTATGAGAAATCTGGAAAGGTGCAAATCCCTGAGATGGCTGCTCATGGGAGGCTCGGCGCTGCTTCTCATAGTCAATCTGATATTCGGAACTATAGGCTTCGGAGCTAAAAACTGGCTGGAAATCGGCGGGTTCAGCTTCCAGCCGTCGGAGCTGGTGAAGGTGGCCTTCATCTGGATAGGGGCGGCTACACTGGACGAGCTCTTCCAGAAGAAAAACCTTTGGATATTCATGGGATTTTCGGCCTTTTGCTTCGGATGCCTGGGACTCATGGGAGACTTCGGCACAGCCATAATTTTCTTTGTAACATTTCTGATTATTTCCTTCCTGCGAAGCGGAGACTTCTCCAAGCTCTTTCTTATCGTAGGGGTCGCTGCGGCAGGAGGGTTCGTCATACTGAGGTTCAAGCCATATATTGCAAAGCGATTCGCCACCTGGGGCCATGCCTGGGACCCGGTTGTCGTGGATGCGGCGGGTTTCCAGCAGACCAGGACCATGAGCGCGGCGGCAAGCGGCGGACTGATCGGTTCAGGTCCTGCAGAGGGATGGCTGGAGCAGGTGCCTGCAGCCGACACGGATATGGTATTCGGCATGCTTATAGAAGAATGGGGCCTCATAATAGCTGTGCTGGCGGTGCTTTCCATAGTGACGCTGGCGGTGTTTGCCGTAGGCTCTATCATGGCCGGACGTTCCACTTACTATACAATCGCCGCCTGCGGAGCAATGAGCATGTTCGTATTTCAGACCATACTCAACGTCTTCGGCTCGGTGGACATGCTGCCTTTTACGGGGGTCACTTTCCCATTCGTCTCCAACGGCGGTACCAGCATGATGGTTTCCTGGGCGCTGCTGGCTTTCCTTAAGGCTGCAGACACCAGGGAGCAGGCCAGTCTGGCAGTGAAGGGAGGGGCCAAGAGATGAAAAAGCTTGAAGGAAGAGCAATTCTCTGTCTCACTCTGGCAGCAGTTCTCGTTTTAGGGCTGGGGGTATTCATTTTTAGACTTGAGACCAACGGCAGCCGGTGGGCATCATTTTATGCAAACAAACACATATATACCAACGGGCAGCTTGCAGTAGGTGCGGTATACGACAGGGACGGAACCCTGCTCCTGAAGAATACAGAAGACGGCTCACAATACAGTGATGATCCGGAGATAAGAAAGTCCACCCTTCATGTGGTGGGAGATAAGGGTTATAATATTGTGACGGCGGCTAACAACGCTTTTCGCGGCAGAATGGTGGGCTACAACTTTGTGACAGGGACCAACCCTATACTGGACGGTTCCTCCAGAAAGGTCAAGCTTACAATTGATGCCGATGCCAATGTGGAGGCTTACAGAGCGCTGTCGGGCAGAAACGGCTTCGTAGGAGTATACAATTGGAAGACCGGTGAAATCATCTGTCTGGTAAGCACACCTACTCTCGATCCGTCTGTGCAGGTGGATTCGTCGTCGGTGCAGTCAGGAACCTACATCAACAAGGTGCTTTCGGCGTCATTCACGCCGGGTTCCACCTTTAAGCTGGTGACCACGGCTGCAGCCATAGAAAACAAAGAAGGCCTGGACAAGTGGACTTTCAAGTGTACGGGAAGTCATGTCATTGACGGCGAGAAGATAACCTGTCCTAAGGTTCATGGCACCATGGATATTTATGGCGCTCTGGCCAATTCATGCAACTGCGCCTATGCCGAGCTGGCAGTGGAACTGGGCGGCGATATAATGGCAGAGTATACGGAGAAGCTGGGGCTGACGTCAAGCTACGATATAAACGGCATCAAGACGGCGGCGGGCAGCTTTAACTTCGACACTTATAATATTAATCTGGGCTGGGCGGGAATCGGTCAGTTCGAGGACCAGGTGAACCCGCTTTCCATGATGGTATATATGGGAGCTGTGGCCGGTGATGGAAAGGCGGCAGAGCCGTGCCTGATCAAAGGAAGCAGGAGCGGGAGCGTGTCATTGCTTTCTGCTGATACGGCAGGGCAGATTAAGAGCATGATGAGAAACAATGTGAAGTCAAATTACGGAGACTCCAATTATCCGGGGCTGGAGCTTCACGCCAAGTCGGGAACTGCAGAGGTGGGTAAAGGCAAGGCGCCTCACAGCTGGTTCTGCGGATTTTCCGGTGATTATGCCTTCGTAGTCTGCGTGGAAAACGGAGGCTATGGCGCTCAAGTGGCAGGACCTGTGGCAAACAGGGTGCTGCAGCAGATACGAGGCACTGGGAAATAGTAATTGACGAAGGTTTGAAAAGAGCAATAGAAAATCCCGTCGGATTCCTTATTAAAAGGGAATTCATGACGGGATTTTAAGTTTCTTTTTTAAGTTTGTGCATTTAGCTTACGCACCGGTAACACTGTTGATAAAGCCGTTGGCATTCTTTTCACCAATATGGAACGTAAAGGAGTTCCCGGAGGCCATCTTTACGTACAGGTAGCCGTTGTCGCTGACACCGAAGTCGATGACAGAACAGGTAGGGTTCTTGCCCGACTTGAAAAGCACGTGCACGTTGCCGTTCTTGTAAGCACCGTAGTCTGCCAGGCCTGCATTTTCACAGCTGAAAATGAACTTGGAAACCAGCGAATCAATACCGTTGACATTAAATCTCTGGTACGATGAATAGCCGATCTGCTCGCCTTTACAATATACAGATTTGGCAAAGGTAGTGCTTGTCGAAAGACCTGCGTCGCCTATGAACTGCCCCAGAGTAGCCGGGGTGTAATCCTTGTTGGTGTAAAGGAGTGTATCTTTGAAGCCGTTGGCATCAACTGCCACCATGAGTTCTTCCGATACGTTCTTGACCTTCTTTACCTTGGCTTTAACGGTAGTGTGGTTGGTCGTGGAGGTGGCCGGTATCTCAAGGGATATGGTCTTTACCTCTGTACTTGCAACCGACGGTGAAGCGGTTACAGATTCAATCACGTAGTTGGTACCTGAGACAGTAATGCTGGAGACCGAATCCTCGGCCAGTATCTCTCTGTCCCAGCTTATATCAGCCTCGCCCGGAGCGCCCGGTGTAACCTTGGAATTGTCTTCCTCAGGAGGAGTGACAATACTGGAATTGCCCGGATCGTCAGACTCAGGCGGTGCCGGCGGAGTAACAGTATTGGAGTTTCCGCCGTTTGGATCATCATTATCTGAAGGCTGATTATTATTTTCATTGCCGTTATTCTGCTTATTGTCGTCACCCTTATTCTTATCAGCGTCGGAATCCTTATCATCCTTATTGAAAAGGTTAGACCAGAAGCCGCCTTTTTCATCGTCTTCACCGTCCTGATTTCCGTCATTATCTGTAACGGCAGGACTGTGGTCCGGGTCGCCTGAAGGGTTATTATCGGTATCGCCTCCCGGCGTCGCAACGACGTTAGGGTTGTCAATAATACCGTCAACAACGTTCCTTATATCCGAAGGGTCTGTTCCACCGAGGACGGAGAAAACAGAAAGAAGTACGATTACGCTGGCAGCTGCGGCAGTGCCATAGAACCATATTGATTTAGTTGTGAATTTTTTGGCTTGCGATGCTTTCTTCTCTGAAACAGCGGCCGCAGCACTCTCGCTGCGGAAGCTCTCAAAGGAGTCCACATTGTCCATTGTTTCCGGGGAAGCTTCGCAGGCTGCGATTTTGGCAAGAAGGTCTGAAACCACGTCATCGGACGGGACCATCTGTTCCTTCATGCTGCGAATAATATCGTCAGTCATCGGTAGTCTTCCTCCTTAAGTTTAGTCTTCATCATTTCGCGGCCTCTCATCAGCTGAACCTTCACAGTGCCGGCTCTGATGTTCAGAGCTTTGCTGATGGATTCAATTGACATGTCCTCGAAATAGAAGAGCTGGAGAACAATTCTGTATTTTTCCGGAAGTTCCTGCAGTGCAAGATAGACTGCGTTCTCTTCCTTTGATTCAAACTGAAATGAACCCTCCTCCATCTCATCCATCGGTACGGTTCGCTTACGATATGTACTTTCAACTACACGCAGTGAGCAGTTAATGGTGGTTCTGATGAGCCACGCCTTGCGATGCTCCTCGTCATTGAACTGAGGCTTCACCTTGAAATAAATCAGGAAAACCTCCTGGAAGATATCATCGGCATCTGCCCGGTTGCTGGTGTATGAAAGCGCCACGCTGTAAACTGTACCTTTGTAACGCTGGATTACGGTCTCAATACTTTCGTTCTGAACAAAAGTATTACTCATTATCCGTTCTCCTTTCATTAATAACTCAAATTAACCCCT
>CAZUFU010000083.1:0-7606 GCA_964619875.1 uncultured Oscillospiraceae bacterium | reverse complement strand
GTTCTTCCATTGTGGCCACATTATAAAAGCTTTCTGCCCTGAGAAAATATCCCCATCGGGCTTTTCTGCTCCCCCGCACAATTCTGATGGCGTCATAAAGTTCCGAATGAGAGTCATAGGTAGAGAAACTGTAATTTTTCGTGCCGCCCTCTGGGTTGAAGCCGCTGGCGATGGCCATAGCTTCCAGAAGGGTGGACTTGCCGCTGCCGTTTTCTCCAACGAAAAATGTGACATTGCTGTTAAAGTCCAGGGTTTCAAGACCCTTCAGCGCTTCGATTTCTCTAAGGTAGCTGTCATCCCCTATCAGAGTCCAGTCTATGAAAATACTGCGTATAAATCTTTCGTCCATCACTCTTGCTCCTTGCATCCGAATCTACAGCAGGTCGTATAATTTATACATTGCCAGCATATCGCCCAGCCTCAGCCTGTTTGCCATAAGCTGACGGTATGTGGCAGTTTTTTCTTTGCCATCAGCCTTCATTTCTTCCATTTTAATTCCTATATCGTCATACTGCCGCTGAACCTCTGACAGCATTTTTTCAAAATCTTCAAGACGTCCGCCGTCATAATGCTCCGGTGCGGCTGTTCTGACTGCGGGCGGATTTTCCACATGCTCGCCTATAAGTTTCTCCATCCACACCATGTCATACCAGCGCCCGAACTTGCATCCGCATTTATGAAATCTTCCGGCAGTTTCGAACCCCATTTTTTCATGAAACTTTACGCTGTCTCTTGTCAGGTACTCATCCTCATTCTTAGGGAAGGCTATACATGCGTTAAGGTTTAAAACTCCCTGATCCGACAGTACCTTTTCCAGTGCTGTGTAAAGAGCTCTGCCTATGCCACTCTTTTTCATATCCTCTCTGACATATACGGTGGTTTCAACTGCCCAGTCATAGGCGGCACGTTCCTTAAAAGGCCCTGCATAGGCATAGCCCACAGGCTCTCCGTTGACCTCTGCAACCAGATATGGATACTTTTGCAGCACTTTACTTATCCGTCCGGCAAATTCCTCTACCGAGGGCACATCATACTCAAAGGTTATAGCTGTTTTTTTCACATATGGTGCATATATCTGCAGCAAAGCTTCTGCATCATGCTCGACCGCTGTTCTGATTGTTAGTACTCCCATATCAGTTACTTACCGCCTCTCTTCCCCACAAAATTATGTGAAAAAACGCGATTTGCGTGGGGATTTTTGGATTTATATGGATCAAATGTATTTATTTCCGATATTTTTTGCTCTTTTTTGTCAAAAATCCCCCAGTAAATCGCTCTTTTATACGATTTTTTGTGGGGAATTTGCTGATTTGCTGCCCGGCTGCCTAGAGTCTGTTACACCGGTCTGATGTGGAATATAGCTCCATCTCCTATCCGAATATCCGCGTAATGTCGTTCATGGTCACGAACACCATCAGAGCCAAAAGCAGCGCCATTCCCACCATGTGAACAACGCCCTCAACCTTTTCGCTTACGGTTTTGCCCGTAATCATGGTATAAATCACGAACAATATTCTGCCGCCGTCAAGTGCAGGCAGCGGAAGCATATTTATAATAGCCAGATTGACACAGATAAGAGCCATGAGGAAGCCGTAATACCAGAAACCGTACTCCTCAGTCTGGCTGACCATGTTTATCATGCCTACAGGCCCCGAAAGCTCATCAACACCGGCCTGACCTGTAAACAGCTGACCCAGAGCCGTGAACATCATTTTAACCATGTTCCATGTGGACTGAGCACCGTCAACCAGGGCCATAAACGGATTATGACTTATTTTGCAGGTCACACCCAGCACATAACCCTGAGCAGGATTGCCTTGAGCATCAACACCCTCCGTAAGCTCAGGTGTCATGGTGACGCTCTTTACCTCTTTACCTCTTTCGAAGGTGACTTCCATGGACTCTCCGCCGGATGCCTGGATTGCCTTTGAAACGTCCGTCCACTGCTCTATGGCTGTGCCGTCGATTTCAATAATCTTATCCCCCGGCATCATTCCGGCTGCCTCCGCAGGCATGCCTGCCGTAACTTCTCTCACAACTGTGGTGGTGAATCCCATGCTTCCGATAATAAGGGCCATAATGAGGATAGCGCATATTATATTCATAATCGACCCTGCCGACAGAACTACTATCTTCTGCCAAGGCTTTTTGTTTCCAAAAGACCTTGGCTCGCTGGAATCATCGTCCTCACCCTCCATGGCACAGAAGCCGCCCACAGGCAGCAGTCTGATGCTGTAAAGTGTCTCGGCACCTTGCTTTTTCCATATGGCAGGGCCCATGCCAAAAGAGAATTCATTCACTTTGACCCCCATCCTTCGAGCCGCAATAAAGTGTCCCAGCTCGTGGGGAAATATCATTACGCAAAACAGTAAAATTGCTAATAAAGCTGTTTTCATCTAATCTAAATACTCCTTTATACTTTTTCTGATCCGTCGGTCTACCTCCAGGACTCCTTCCAGATCAAGATTGAAATCAGGCTTGTGCCTATCCAGCACCTTTTCCAGGGTATTCTGAATGTCTATGAACTTTATCTTTCCTTTCAGGAAAAGGTCCACCAGAACCTCGTTGGCACCGTTGAGAACTACAGGAAAGCTTCCGCCCTCCCTTATAGCATCATAGGCAAATCCTATGCATCTGAACACAGATGTATCCGGTTTTTCAAAGGTGAGACTGGCTCCCTGTCCGAAAAAGTCCAGACCCGGCTCACTGTTCTTCAGCCGCTGTGGATATCCCAGTGCCAGACTGATAGGTATGCGCATATCCGGCACGCCCATCTGTGCTATCACGGACTTATCCTCGAATTCCACTGCCGAATGAACGATGCTCTGAGGATGCACCAGAACCTGAATCTTATCTGCCGGTGCATCGAAAAGCCATCTGGCTTCGATAACCTCAAGCCCCTTGTTCATCATGGTGGCAGAGTCTATGGTGATCTTTGCACCCATAGTCCACCTCGGATGTTTCAGAGCCTGCTCCAAAGTTACTTTTTCCAGCTGCTCCAGAGAATATCCGCGGAAAGGTCCTCCTGATGCCGTCAAAAGAATCTTATTAAAAGGCCTTCCGGCGTTGCCTTCAAGGCACTGGAAAATGGCACTGTGTTCGCTGTCTACAGGCAATATCTTCACCCCAGCCTTTGCGGCAGCATCCATAACCAGACTTCCCCCGGCTACCAGAGTCTCCTTATTGGCAAGAGCAATATCTTTTCCCGCCTTTATAGCATAATATGTGGGTTCAAGGCCTCTCATTCCCATAAGGGAGTTGAGCACCATTTCGCAGCTGCCGCAGGCCGCATCAATAAGACCCTGTCTGCCCCAGCCGAATTCCACATGAGGAAATTCTGCAGCAAGCTTCATAGCATCCGCCTCTTTTTCCACAGATGCATATTCAGGTCTGAATTCTTCTATCTGCTTAGCCAGAAGCCCGGTATTGGAACCGCATGTCAGAGCCGTCACCACGAAACGCCCGGGGTTCTGCCTGATAACTTCAAGAGTCTGAGTTCCTATGGAACCGGTGCTCCCTAAAATCGCAACTTTTTTCATATAATAATCAACCTTTTATTCTGAAATCTGAATCTATGCCACGAATTCTATGCAGTAATATACCACAGGGGCTACGAATAATACACTGTCAAAACGGTCTAAAATACCGCCGTGACCCGGAATGAGATTACCGTAGTCTTTAATTCCCATCTGACGCTTAAATGCCGACGCGGATAAATCGCCGAACTGGCTTATTATGCTGCCAAAAAATCCTATAACCAGACATGTAAGCTGCTGCTCCGGCACCAGGAAATGACCGAAGAGTCCGCACAGAATCACGGCTCCCACTACACCTCCGACAGCACCCTCAACAGACTTCTTTGGGCTTAAATGTGGGCAAAGCTTGTGTTTGCCCATTGCCATTCCCGTAAAGTAGGCCATAATGTCCGTTCCGAAGGCTGCCAGGAACACCAGCCAGATCAGTATGCTGTGTTCTGTCCTGTCTATGAGTACGATGTGATATGAGAGGAAAACTGTATATAAAATTCCTATTAAAGTGGAGGTCATGTCCTCCAGCTTTCTGTGTTCCACATCGAAACCGTATATCATAGATGCCATGGTCACCAGAGCAACCCAGAAATATATATATCTGTCGTTAACAGGCAAAAGTGCATTGGCATACAGCATTACAGCAGCCGCATATCCCAAAGGCCTGCAGGGCTTGGCTCCTGAAGCCTCAAAGCCCTTGTAGAACTCATGAAGCCCGATAATTCCAACCAGGAAAGCCGCCGCCATAAGCCAGTAGCCTCCCAGATATACAACAACCAGCAGCGGGAGCATAACGCATCCCGATATAATTCTTGTCTTCATTTTTCTCTCCTCCTGTCCGTATACCCTATCTTCCTCCAAAACGTCTTCCTCTGGTGGCAAACTCCTTCACCATGCTCTCAAATTCCTCCGGCGTAAAATCAGGCCACAAAGTATCCGTAAAAGCGAATTCACTGTAAGCTGCCTGCCAGAGCAGGAAGTTTGAAAGTCTCTCCTCACCGCTGGTCCGTATTATCAGGTCAGGGTCAGGTATATTGCCGTTGTCATCTCCGGTGTACAGTGCCTTGGAAATCATTTCTTCGGTCACCTCTCCCGATTCAATTACACCGGTTTCGGCCAGATGGCAGATTCGTTTTACTGCCCTGGTAATCTCGGCCCTGCTGCCGTAATTCAAGGCGATGTTAAACTGCAGCCCGTCATTGTCAGCCGTGGTCTCAAGAGCCCTGTCAATACTTACTATAGCTGCGGCAGGTACCTTGTCACGATATTCGCCCAGAATATGAACCTTGACATTGTTGGCATTCAGCTCGGCCAGCTCACTTCCCACGAACTTTACCAGCAGATTGAATATGCCGCCGACCTCCTCCTGGGAGCGTTTCCAGTTTTCAGTGGAAAATGCATACACTGTCAGGTATTTTATACCCATCACATCTGCCTTTTTAATTATTTCCTTCATAGCCAGCATGCCCTGATTATGGCCTGCCAGCCTTGAAACTCCGTTTTTTTTCGCCCAGCGTCCGTTTCCGTCCATAATGACGGCTACATGCAGGGGCATATTATTACTGTCTGTCATTTTTCTCCCGTTAAGCAATGTGGCTGCCCTTAACCCAAGCAGCCACACATTTTATTAAACTTCCATAATTTCTTTTTCTTTGCCTGCAACCACATCGTCGATTTCCTTGATGGTCTTGTCTGTTGCCTTCTGCACATCATCAAGAGCCTTCTTCAGATCGTCCTCTGTGATTTCATGGTTCTTTTCAAGCTTCTTAAGCTCGTCGTTGGCATCTCTTCTGAGATTTCTGATGGCCACCTTGCTGTCCTCGCCCATCTTCTTGACGGTCTTGGTCAGTTCTTTTCTTCTTTCCTCTGTAACCTGAGGTATAACCAGTCTTACGCACTTTCCGTCGTTGGAAGGGTTGATGCCGATATTTGCGATGTTTATCGCCTTTTCGATCTCATGAATTGACTTAGGGTCAAAAGGTGAAATCATAAGTGTTCTCGGATCAGGAACGGAAATGTTGGAAAGGTTTTTAAGAGGTGTCGGGCTGCCATAGTAGTCAACCATCACCTTATCCAGCAAAGCAGGATTGGCTCTGCCTGCTCTTACAGTATTCAGATCTTCCTTTAATACAGATATAGTCTTTTTGCTTCTTTCTTCAAGATTTTTCTTAATTCCTTCCATTTTAACTCCTCCGGGTTATTTGATAATAGTTCCTATTTTTTCGCCTGCTATGGCCTTAAGTACATTTCCTTCTTCTGCGATGGCAAATACGTGAATCTTTATGTTGTTATCCTTGCACAGCGTTGCTGCAGTAAGGTCCATAACCTTTAAATCCTTTTCCACTACCTCCATATGGGTAAGCTCTGTAAACATCTTGGCGTCAGGGTTTACAGCAGGATCGCTGTCGTAAACGCCGTCAATATTCTTAGCCAGCAGTATAACATCTGCGTCCATTTCGGCTGCTCTCAGTGCCGCCGTAGTATCAGTGGAAAAGAAAGGATTACCGGTTCCTGCACCGAAGATGACCACATCTCCGTGCTCCAGGTGACTGAGGGCTTTTCTTCTCGCATAAGGTTCGGCAATCTCCCTCATTTCGATTGCGGTCTGCACCTTGGCCGGTACCCCCAGTGCCAGGAAAGCATCCTGAAGTGCCAGGGAATTCATCACAGTGGCCAGCATACCCATGTAATCAGCTGTAGCTCTGTCCATGTCCTTGCTGGTTCTGCCGCGCCAGAAATTGCCTCCGCCTACGACTATGGCGACCTGTACTCCAAGGTCATGAATCTGTTTAACCTCGCCTGCCACCTTGCGTGTCATCTCTTCATTTATTCCGAAACGCCCGCTTCCTGCAAGCGCTTCTCCGCTTATTTTAAGCAAAACTCGTTTATATATAGGTTTCATAAAGCCTCCTCACGGTACCACATCAGCACCGATATAATCACTGTCAAATATTATACCATACTTGTACCTATAAGAGGAAGTTATTTATTGCAATTTTTTTGTTTTTTCGCTGTACGCCGGATTATTTACTGCTGTCCTGCCAGCATCTGAGTATGATACAGCTGTGCGTACATGCCGTCCTTTTCCAGAAGCTCCTGGTGAGTACCCTGTTCCTGTATTCTTCCGTCCTCTATAACCACGATTCTGTCAGCATTTTTAACCGTCGCCAGTCTGTGAGCTATGATGATAGTGGTTCTCCCTTGGGAAAGTCTGCCAAAGGCCTTCTGTATGTTGGCCTCGGTTACGCTGTCGAGGGCCGAAGTCGCCTCGTCAAGAATTAGGACAGGAGGATTCTTCAGGAAAATACGGGCAATGGAAATTCTCTGCTTCTGCCCTCCCGAAAGGAGTGTTCCCCGCTCTCCCACATAGGTGTCGAAGCCGTCAGGCATATTCATTATATCATCATAGATATCGGCCTCTCTGGCTGCCGCCTCCACTTCTTCGTATGACGCATCAGGCCTGCCGTATCTTATATTTTCGTATATTGTGTCCGCAAACAGGAAAACGTCCTGCTGCACTATTCCAACAGCATTCCTGAGAGAACTTTTAGTCACGTTTCTGATATCGTGTCCATCTATGGAAATACTGCCCTCTTCCACATCATAAAATCTGGGGATCAGCTGGCAGAGTGTGCTCTTGCCCCCTCCGGAATGACCTACCACGGCTACGCTTTCTCCCGGCCTGATGTCCAGAGAAATACCGTGGAGAACCTCCCTGTCATCATTATAGCCAAAAACAACATTATCCATGACCAGGTGCCCTTTCACACCTGTAAGTTCTTCTGCGTCAGGCTTTTCTTTGATGCTCGGCTCCACCCGCATGATTTCCACAAATCTTTTAAGGCCGGCCATACCGTTTGTAAAAATCTCCGCAAAGGTGGCCAGCTTTCTCACCGGTGTAACAAATGTGGTTATATACAAAGTGAAAGTGATGAGGTCAATATAGTTCATTCTGCCCTGCATGATGAGCCAGCCACCCACAGTGATGACAGCTATCTGGAGAAAACATATAAAAAATTCCAGAGAAGCGTTAAACCTTCCCATGGCTTTATAGAACCCTGATTTTGAGCCTTTATAGG
>CAZUFU010000082.1:0-7606 GCA_964619875.1 uncultured Oscillospiraceae bacterium | reverse complement strand
ATGGTCATGGAAAACGGCCGTATCATCGAGAGAGGCAACCATGAACATCTTATGGCTGAAAAGGGCAAGTATTATCAGCTGTATATGGGCGCCTTCGAACTGGAATAACATAAAAAAAGTGCGGGCCTATCTGGTCCGCACAGTTTTTACAGTGGAATAATCTCCGTAAGTTGTATACGAATTATAAGTTCTGTAAGCTCTGACCTTGTATTCGTACTTCCTGCCGGAGGTTTTTTTTGTGTCTTTGAAGTACAGACTCTTAGTGGTCTTAACCAGAGTCCATTTGGAGCTTCCTGCAGTGCGGCGGTAAACCTTATAGCCGCTGGCTTTGCTGACAGAACTCCATTTAATATAGTTGGTGCCCCGGGCGGTTGACTTAGCCGAAGTGGTGCGTGCCTGAGCCAAAGGAACGGTAACATACTTCGAAGAAGATTCAGCGCTTTCATAGTTTTTGCCGTTGACTTCCTGCACTGCGGTAACCATGTAATAGTACCTTATTCCCTTCGATGCAGATGCGTCCTCGTAGATGCAGTCATCAAGCTTATCGGCTATGAGTTTCCAGGAGCCGCCGCGGGCCTTGCGATAAAGATTATAGCTGTCAGCATCGATAGTTTCTGCCCAGGTGATGCGTGGCTTGTCCAGAGAATTGAGCTTAACTGAGGAAAGAACCGGTGCCTCGGGAGCATAGTAGTTTTCCAAGTCAAAGAAATCAACAGTATATGATATGGTTTCTTCTGTATCTCCCAGCAGCACGCTTACATAGAAGCGGTCGCCATCCTCATAGCCTCCTATGTCTGCAGGTCTGAAAATTATGCATCCCTTCTCACCAAAGCTGCCGTTGTTTACATAAAAATCTCCATCGGAGAGATACTTACTAAAGGTCCATACTTTACTTTCTCTATCGGAACTGCTCATCCTTACCATAGAAACAATTACATCATCTTCTGAAATTTCCCTCCCAAGGGAAATGCTCCATGGGGCATCGCTGCCGAAGTATGAAAGTGGCGTGTTGGTGGCAGGCCAGCATACCGCACCTGATTTGCTGCCTGACAGATTGCTCATATCATGGGCATACATGGCGCTGTAGGTGCCGTTGGAACCGGTTACAGAGCCGAAGCCTGTCATGCCCATGTAAGGGTTGAGAATCCAGCGGCGATGACCCAGGGCTGCAACATTGTATTCGTCGCTGTCATCCATCCAGCCATGGATAATTGTCCATTTCATGGGGCAGTTACGCCAGGAGGTCCAGGCAATGTTGGATTTTGAAGAACCTGTATAACCGGCTGAAGCCAGGGCAGAATCCATACCTGCCGGAGCCGAAGGTGTATGGGTAAGTTCATCGTTAACGTAGTTGACTAAGGACGATGCTTGTGCTAAACTATTGTATCTGTCGGAAAGGTACACATCGTCTGGCAGCCCTGCAATATATCTTATGGTTTTAACCGTATTAAGGGCACAGGTAAGCTCTTCATCAGATAGAGAACCTGCTTCGTAGGGCTGACTCAGATGAGGATTGCTTCTGAAGCCTATGGTGTAGTCATCTAAAGGCAGTCCCTTATCTGAGTAAGAGGCAAGGTCGGTAGGATGTTCCTGAGCGTAAAAAACGATTTCGCTCTTAGATGGACCCTCCGCGGCCCTTGTCGCCGTCGGAGCTGATGCTGCCAGTGCGCCGTCAGCGGGAACAGCCAGTATCAGTGAAAACGACAGAACTGCCGATGCCAGTATACGCGTCAAAAATGTAAACGGCTTTGTGCCGGAATGATTTTTTTTCATATATTAATCTCCTTTGTCAAAGGGGTTTTCATAGAGATACTTTAACATATTATCAGCGGTTTGTCACCGCTAAAAAAACAAAGAGAGGAAGCACAAATGAAAAAAATAACTGAAATCGCGCCTGGTATGCTCATATGCATTGTGATTGCAGCGGCGGCAACTCTGATTGTAAAGCTGGTTCCGGCCCTTGAAATCGTAGGCGCCCCTGTATTCGGAATCCTTATAGGTATAGCACTGGGAACCTTCACAAAAGTCAGCAGGGCTGAAAATCTCAAGACGGGGATTTCCTACACATCTAAAAAAGTACTGCAGGCAGCTGTAGTTCTGCTGGGCTTCGGACTTAATCTGGCTACAGTCGGAAAGGTAGGAATGACATCACTTCCTATTATAATATCTACAATTGCCACATCCCTTATCGTAGCGTATATCGTATTTAAACTGTTTAAGGTGCCGTCAAAGGTTGCTACACTTATAGGAGTGGGCTCATCCATATGCGGAGGTTCTGCCATCGCTGCAACTGCACCTGTCATCAATGCAGACGACGAAGAAATCGCCCAGTCAATATCTGTGGTTTTCCTGTTTAACGTTGTAGCTGCACTGATTTATCCTACCTTCGGTGACTGGATAGGTCTCACTGACGCAGGCTTCGGACTTTTCGCCGGAACGGCAATCAACGATACTTCATCGGTAACGGCTGCAGCGTCTGTGTGGGATACTCTCCACGGCACAGGCGGTCAGGTGCTGGAGTATGCAACAATTGTAAAGCTGACCAGAACACTGGCTATTATTCCTATTACTCTGGTGCTTTCCATCATGCAGGCAAAGAAGACCAATGCACCGGGACAGAAACTGAACATCGTCAAGATGATACCTGCTTTTATCATATATTTCGTGCTGGCATCAGCCGTTACAACAGTTGTAAATCAGGTGTTTACGGGAGCAGCGCTGGAAACTGCAGCTGCACTGTTCGCTTTCCTTAAAAAAATCAGCAAGTTCTTCATAGTAATGGCCATGAGTGCTATCGGCATCAACACTGATATCGTAAAGCTTGTCAAGACCGGCGCCAAACCGATTGCTTTGGGATTCGCATGCTGGGTTATGATCGGCGTGGTTTCACTGGCTATGCAGCACGTGCTGGGAATGTGGTAGTGCGGCAACAGAACAGAATAACGTATAATTTACCGTCTTCGGCAAAGACTAAAAAAGACTGAAAATGTATTTTGCTTGAAGGCGGTATTTTTTATGGACTCAATATGGAAGACAGGCACAGAGCTCCCGGAATTTCCGGAGCTGCATGAAGATAAAAAGGTGGACGTTCTGGTCATAGGCGGCGGTATGACAGGAATTCTATGCGCCCATTTTCTTAAGGAAAGGGGCGTGGACTATATGCTGGCGGAGGCGGAAAGAATCTGCTCCGGCACTACAGGAAACACTACGGCCAAGGTTACGGCTCAGCACAGTCTCATATACGATAAAATATTAAAAAGCAGAGGTCTGGAGATAGCTGCCATGTATTTGCATGCCAACCTGGACGCTGTGGAAAAGTTTGCAGAACTTTGCGCAGAAGCAGACTGCGATTTCGAGAGAAAAACATCATATGTGTATTCGACGGACAGCCTGAGGAAGCTTGAAAAAGAAGCAGATGCACTGGCCAGAATCGGCTTTTTAAGTGAGCTTACGGACAGGACTGAGCTGCCCTTCCCGGTGGCGGGAGCTCTGTTCTTCAACAATCAGGCCCAGTTCAATCCGTTGAAATTCATCGCCTATATAGTTCCGGGACTTAAAATTCGCGAGCACACCCGTATCGCAGAGTTCCGGCAGAATGAAAAGGGTGAGAATATGGCTTTAACCGGCAAGGGCAGAAAAATCACATTTAAAAAAGCCATATTTGCTGCCCACTTTCCAATAGACAACAAACACGGCTTGTATTTTCTTAAACTCTATCAGCATCGCTCATACGTCATCGCACTTAAGGACGCGCCTAAAATCCACGGCATGTATGTAGATGAGGATAAGAAGGGGCTTTCCTTCAGAGGTTATAAGGACATGCTTTTTCTCGGCGGCGGCAGTCACCGCACCGGTAAAAAGGGCGGGGACTGGCAGGAACTGAGAGATTTTGCACGGCGGTATTATCCGGACAGCAGGGAAGAAGCTTTCTGGGCCACGCAGGACTGCATGAGCCTTGACGGTGTGCCGTATATCGGACCGTATTCACCTAACATGCCTGGATGCTATGTAGCTTCAGGATATAACAAGTGGGGTATGACCTCCTCAATGATAGCCGCCACACTGCTTACTGACATGGTCACTGAAAAGGAAAACCCTTACTCGAAGGTTTTCAATCCGTCACGAAACATGATTAAACCTCAGCTTTTTCTTAACGGCTGTGAGGCTGTCAAAAATCTTATTACGCCAACGACCAGAAGATGTCCTCACATGGGCTGTGCTCTTAAATGGAATGTAACCGAGCAGTCATGGGACTGCCCGTGTCACGGCTCCAGATTTGAAAGAGAAGGCCGGGTGCTGGATAATCCGGCTAACGGTGAATTAAAAAAATGACCGGCGTTTATTCGCCCACCTTTTCCAGTTCTGTATATTTATCGTCAATCTGCTTCAGCAGGTCGATGATTTTTATCTTCTGAGGACAGTGACTCTCACAGTTTCCGCAGCCGATGCAGTCCTTGCCGTTTGGTCCCAGTTCCTTATATATGCCGGTCAGAGAGCCCCATATGTAATGGAAGCCCTTGGCGGCAGCTTCGTTATATGCGCTGAAAATCTTTGGAATCTGGATTTCCTGAGGGCACTCGAAGCAGTATCCGCAGCCGGTACAAGGGATGAACAGGTCGCTCTTAAGAGCTTCGGCAGCTTCTCTGACAGCTTTGAGCTGGTTTTCGTCAAGACCATCACCGCTGAAGAATTCAATGTTTTCCTTCATCTGCTCCGGGGCAGACATGCCGGAAAGTGTACACATGATACCTTCAAGACCATCTACGAAACCGAAGGCCATGTCGGTATAAGAGAGTCCTCTTTCCTTTCCTGCTTGGTCCAGAATATTACGGCTTCTCTCACTGAGAGGGTGAGCCAGCATACCGCCGCGGAGAGGCTCCATTATGATAATCGGCTTATTGTATTCGCGGCAGATGTGGTAGAGTTCCTTGGCATTGATGTAGTCCCAGTCCATGTAGTTAAGCTGAATCTGCACAAACTCCAGGTCGTTTCCGTGTTTGTCCAGAACCTCCCGGAGAAGCTCAGGTTCGCAGTGGACTGAAAGTCCCAGATGTCTGATGCGGCCCTTTGTCAGCTCTTCTTTCATGAGAGATACTATGTCAAGTTCCTTGATGACCGGCCAAACTTCCTCGTCCACATTGTGAAGCAGGTAGAAGTCAAAGTAGTCCACGCCGCATTTGTTCAGCTGATCTTCAAAGATATCCTTAACGTCCTGCTGTGTTTTGCAGAGCCAGGCAGGCATTTTGTCAGCCAGATAGTAGCTTTCTCTCGGATGCCTCTTTGTGAGGGCTTCCCGGCAGAAATTTTCCGATTCGCCTGCGTGATACTTGTATGCAGTGTCGAAGTAGGTGATCCCGCCTGCAAGGGCGCAGTCGACCATTTCCTTTCCTGTTTCATAATCTATGGTGCCGTCCGGATGCATAGGCAGGCGCATGGTGCCGAAACCGAGACGGGATATTCTGCAATCTTTAAATTCTGTATATTTCATGTGTGTCCTCCTGTGTATACTCTTGTGATGCGGGTCGAAAACCCTTTGTAATACTACATTATACAATAGTTCGACTATTTCGTAAATAGCATTGTTAAGACATTGCTTAGAAAACCAAAAGTGTTGTGAGCAAGCTTATTTTGTGGTAAAATATAAAGTGATGGCAGTAAATGCCAAAGTTTAGGAAAAATTAGGAGAAAAGTTAATATGGAAAATGGTCTTCATAAGAAATACGGACTGGTTACTGCAATTTGTATGGTAGTTGGAATAGTAATAGGATCCGGCGTATTTTTTAAGGCGCAGACTATTCTGCAGAAAACCGAGGGCAACATGGCTCTTGGTATTATGGCATGGCTTATCGGCGGAGCTATTATGCTTTGCTGTATCTCAGCTTTTGCGATAATGGCCACAAAGTATGAGAAGGTTAACGGCATAGTGGACTATGCAGAAGCTACCGTAGGCAGTAAATACGGCTACGTGGTGGGCTGGTTCATGGCGCTCATATATTATCCTTCCCTTGTTTCAGTTCTGGCGTGGCTGTCTGCCAGATACACTCTTGTATTTCTGACAACTGCTTTTCCGGGAATTACTCTGGCTATTCCGGCGGCAGAGGGCGGCTGTGTGGTAGGACCTGAGTGTATGGCATTGTCTGTGTTTATGCTTTGTGCGGCCTATGCCATGAATGCGCTTTCACCGAAGCTGGCAGGTCACTTTCAGGTAGGGACTACGGTTATCAAGATGATTCCGCTGCTTCTGCTTGCGGTAGTGGGAACGGCAGCGGGCATCTTCGGCGAAAATGGTACTCTGGTTGAGAACATCTCTTATACCGGTTTTTCGAATACTCCAAACGGCAATCTGCTCTTTGGCGCCGTAGTCGCAACTGCTTTTGCTTATGAGGGCTGGATTATCGCAACATCCATCAATGCCGAACTCAAAAATTCAAAGAAAAATCTGCCGATAGCACTCATTACCGGCGGCATAATCATAGTTGCCATTTACCTGTTTTACTTTATAGGCGCTGCCGGCGGAGCAGATGTAAAGACGCTGATGAACGACGGTGCCACTGCGGCATTTATCAATCTCTTTGGAGGCACCTTCGGCAATATACTCAACTTGTTTGTAGCCATTTCGTGTATGGGAACTCTCAACGGCCTGATGCTGGCCTGTACCAGAGGTCTTTATGCTGTAGCTGCAAGAGGTGAGGGCCCAAAGCCGGAAATGTTCCGACAGATAGATAAATCCACCAATATGCCGAATAACGCTGCAATCCTGGGACTGCTGCTGTCGGCCTTCTGGTTCTTTTTCTTTTACGGTTCCAACCTGGCTCCGTTCCCGTGGTTCGGTGTTTTTGGCTTCGATTCTTCAGAGCTTGCCATCATTACGGTTTACGCCATGTACATACCGATTTTCATCAATTTTATGAGAAAAGCTGATGATCTGGGTGTCGGAAAGCGCTACGTGATTCCTGCTCTCGGAATCGTGGGAAGTGTGTTCATGGTATTTGCCGCACTGTATGCTCACGGCATTCAGCCTTATCAGGCGGCTGCTGCAGAGGGCAGGTTTGCTTGCCCGGTTCTGTTCTATCTGATTATATTTGCGGCTGTTATCGCCCTGGGGCTTGTGTTTAACAGGAAAAAGGGCAAATAGTATAAAGTAAAAAAGAGTAAACAAGAGCTGTCATCAAATTTATTGTGACAGCTTTTTTGCATGTAAGTGATGAGATTATCTATTATCTCGTGTCGAGGGCGTCATTCCTCCCCCGAAAATCGCTCAAAAAATGCGATTTACGGGGGGATTTTCATCAAAAAATGCTAAAAAACATCGGAATTTTATCCTTTTATTACAAATTTATCCAAAAATCCCCTAGTAAATCGTAATTTTTCACATAAATTCGGGGGGAGGGAAGTCATTAAAAAAATGTTGACAAGGAAAGTTGTCAATGGTATACTGCTTTTGACAAGAAAAGTTGTCAAAATGGGTTGCACCCTATTTATGCAGGTCCAGAAAAGAGGAAGGAGGCAGGCAAAATGCCTTTATATAACAAACTGAAGGAATATCGAGCCCTTATCGGTGTCAACCAGACACAGATGGGAGAGATGGCCGGTGTTTCCAGGCAGA
>CAZUFU010000081.1:0-7648 GCA_964619875.1 uncultured Oscillospiraceae bacterium | reverse complement strand
TGGCGGTGAGCCCCCTTTTCCTGACATGGCTCATGAATTTTGGCGGAGACATTAAGATTATGGCGCCGGAATCCGTGGCAGCTCAGCAGATTGAGCTTGCGAAAAAGATAATTGCGGCATACGAATAATACAGAGAAGCTGCCCTGCGGGGCGGCTTTTTGCGAAATTTCAATTTTTATTCTAATAATCAAATCCAAGCCTGTGTCCATTTTATTGTACATGCCACATTATATAATAAAACCAAAAGACAGGTAAAAAACGATAAAAAGCAGATGGAAAGGAGTCAGACATGGGGTTCTTTGATAATGATAATATGAGCTGGGCAGATTTTGACGGCAGCGGCGATGTGGATTCCGCTGAAAATTATCTGGGACTTGAGATTCTTGAAGACGACGGAAACGACAGAGATGATATGGACCTGGAATATGATTCTGATGACCTGGATTATGATTCCGATTATGTGGATGACCCGGATGACATGGACCTTGATGATTATAATGAAATAGAATCAGATGATTTTGGAAATGACCGTATTTCTTTAGCCCTTGAAATCAGCGTAAGTCTGGATCCGGACGATGATGAATATGAAAAAAATGCTGCTGAAGCACGGGAACTGATGGCAAGCGAAAACTGCCCGACAGCTATGAAGTACTATTCTCTTTCGGAAGAAGAATTCCTGTTTGCTAAAGCCATCAAGGAGAATTTCGATGTTTCCTGTGCGCTTCCGGATGAAACCGACAGAAGCAAAGTCACGCCTGCCAAAATACTTAAGAAAATTGCTAAGAGTGACGTGGAACTTGCGGTTGCTGTCTGGGAATGGTGCGTGAAGGAATTTATGCCATATAAAAAGTTTGCACCTTACGCAGAGGATTTACTGTCCTATGATATCCTTGATAACATTTATGGCTGCTATTATACGGATGATTTCCTGTACTGTGTGGTAAGACATATGACGAACAGTCCTGATTTTTGCAGAACGGTTATGCAGAATGGAGAGTACTATGACTTCGGTGCGGCATATCTGATAGGAGCTGCACTGCATGAAAACATATATGAAACGGCGGATGCTATTTTTGGAATCTATCTTGAAAGAGCAAAGGATGATTACCGGCTGCTTAAAGAAATGATAGACAGAGTCCTGTATTGGTGTGAATATAATAAAGATACACAGTCGGTAGAGTATTTCCGGAATCACATGCTTCCTCTGGTAAAGGAAGCCAATCAGGAAGTATTTGAATGCGAGGTCGATGAATGGGAGGAAAGCATTTCTGAGCATATGGCGGAAATGGACGAGGAGGGTCAAACTTTCAATAGTTTGGAAGAGTTGCAAGAGCATATAAGCGAGAAAGCGAAGCAAGGCGATGTCAAGGAATTCAAATGGGTCGGACCTTGCGAGTTTGAAATGGTGGTTTCGGCAGAAGACGAAGATGACTTGGAAAGAAAACTCAAGGAAATGTTTGGAGATGCTATAGAACGGGAAAAATAGAGGAAGTGAAAATATGAGGGATAATCAGACAAGCGAAAACAAAAGAAAAGTTAACCATCCCATCCTGCTGGCTATTTCAATAATATTAATTATAGCTGTTATTGCAGGGCTATGCGTTTATGAAATAGGAAAGCAGAGACAACTGCGGGATTTGGAAGCACAGGCACAAAGCCTTTGCGAAAGATATGGTCTGGAAAATGTAACTGTAAAGATACAAGGTCCATCTAATTATGAGGGATATAAGATGTATGATATGCACATTACCGGCAAGGGTGTGAGAAAAATGGGATACCCAAGGCTCAAAAATATGATCAGGGCCATTGAAAAATACGATGCTCCATTTGAAAATAGCATTCTGATAGCGTCATTTAACCTGGATGGCGAGGACTACTGGGTTAGTGCTTACGATGGAGCTTTGTACAGAGGAATCGAAGAGATTTATCCTACGAATAAAAGCAGCCATAATTCCGGGTCTTCCGAAAACGTTTATCCAAACGCAGGAAAGTCAGGAGGTCTGAAAAATTCAACCGGCTCTGGTGCGGCAGATAAAAAGGACCCTTATAATGCGAAGGACTACAGGGACCCGGAGGATTTTTACGAAGATTATTATGATGACTTTTACGACTATGAAGATGCCGAAGACTACTACTATGATAACTGTGACTGAGGCAAATTGAATATGTCGTCCTCCAGGCGACCTCTTCGGAGGTCGCTTATGCTATTATGAGATTGGTTGAAAACCACGAAAGGAGAGCAAAATTATGTTAGGAGCAATTATAGGAGATATCGTAGGAAGTATCTACGAATTTGACAACATCAAGACTAAGGATTTTGAACTTTTTGACAGGGAATGCTTTTTTACCGATGACACAGTGATGAGCGTGGCAGTGGCAGAAGTACTTCTTGATACGCAGCCTACAGATAAAGAAGATGAAATAGAAGACAAGCTGGCAGCAGCTATGAAAAAGTGGGGGAGAGAGTATCCACATGCAGGCTACGGCGGACATTTCGCCGGATGGCTAAGGACAGATGACACGCAGCCGTACAACAGTTATGGCAACGGCTCTGCCATGAGAGTATCTGCAGCAGGATGGCTTTATGACGATATGTTCACAACCAGGTATATGGCAAGGCTGACTTCCGCCGTAACTCATAACCATATTGAGGGAATCAAAGGGGCAGAAGCTGCTGCGGCAGCAATTTTCCTGGCCAGAAACGGAGCGTCAAAGCAGGAAATCAGAGAATATGTAGAAAAGGAATTCAGCTACAATCTTAACTTTACCTGTGATGAAATCAGGTCGACATATTACTTTAACGAAACCTGCATGGATACAGTGCCGCAGGCTATTGTGGCTTTCCTCGACGGAGAAAGCTTCGAGGATGTCATCAGGACAGGTGTATCTATCGGTGGAGATACGGATACATTATGTGCAATCGCAGGCTCTGTTGCAGAGGCATATTATGGAATTCCGGAGGATATAAGTGAGACGGCGAAGTCTTTCCTGACATATGATTTGCTTGAAGTGGTGGAAAAGTTTTATAATATGCTGCAAAAAAGCCAATACTAGTTTCAAATCGTAAATTAAGGTCAAAAATGTCTTAACTTTTAGATGAACATTTTGTTACAAGCTTGATTAACGGCACAGTCTGTGTTATACTGAGCGTAAAGTTAGGACATAATTGGCGTGAATTTGAGGTAAAATTATGGTGCGCAGAGATTATTATTTAAACAAAATAATACGGAATATGTGGAATGGCGAGGTTAAAGTCATTACCGGCATTCGAAGATGCGGAAAGTCTGTTCTTCTGTTCGAGCTGTTTTACGATTATTTGCTGCAAAGTGGCGTAGAAGAGGAGCAGATTATTAAGATTGAGCTGGACCAGAGAAAAAATTACAAGTTCAGGAATCCCATAACTCTCTGTGAGTATATTGAGGGCATCGTTAATGCTGATAAGGCTAGAAAGTATTATCTGCTCGTAGATGAGGTTCAGTTTACAACGAAGGTTCGTGATCCGGAAAACGGAGATATTGAAGTCACCATTTATGATATGCTCAACGAACTGAAGGCATATAAAAATCTTGATGTGTATGTGACAGGCAGCAATTCGAAGGCTCTTTCCAGCGATATTGCGACTGAGTTCAGAGGAAGGGCAACACAGATTCATGTCTATCCGCTTTCTTTTGGCGAGTTTTATTCCTTTGCCGGAGGAGATGAGAAGAAAGCTCTGGACCAGTATATGCTTTACGGGGGCATGCCTCGACTTCTGCAGATGGAGGATGAAAAAGACAAGAAAGATTATTTATCTCATCTGTATGACGAGCTTTATATGAGGGATATAGCAGAGCGTAACCAGATTGAGAGAGAAGATGTTATGAATGATCTTTTGGATTATCTGGCATCACAGATAGGTTCTCTCACCAACGCTTCCAACATTGCCAATGCCCTCACAAGCATGAGACATGAAAAAATCAACTCTGCACTTATTTCTTCGTATATACGACACATATCTGATGCTTTTCTTATTAAGACAGCAAGGCGCTATGATATAAAAGGAAAATCTTACTTTGATTATCCAAATAAGTATTATTACTGTGACATGGGTCTTCGCAATGCCAGACTTAATTTCAGGCAGTATGATCCGGGGCACATTATGGAAAACATCATCTACAATGAATTAATCCGCAGAGGGTATTCGGTCGATGTGGGTGTAGTAGTCGACAGAAAAAGCGGCTCCAAGGTTCAGAGAGAGATTGATTTCGTCGTCAATGACAATGACCGCAAAATATACATTCAGTCTGCATTTCAGATGGTTGATTCACAGAAAGAGGATACCGAAATGAAATCTCTGACATTGACGGGTGACTTTTTTAAAAAGGTTGTAATTCGAATGGATATTCCGCACAATTACTATGATGACAACGGAATCTTCCACTGCAATTTAATTGATTTTCTTTTAGAGAGGATTGAGCTGTTTTAAGCGGCGAAAAGGAGGCAACAATGACTGAGCTGTTAGCTCCGGCTGGAAATATGGAGGCTTTGAAGGCTGCAATATCAAATGGATGTGATGCAGTCTATCTTGGCATGCAGAAATTCGGTGCACGTGCATATTCAGACAACTTCGACATTGAATCGCTTAAGGAAGCGGTCAGGTATGCACACCTCAGAG
The DNA here is from genome assembly GCA_964619875.1 of uncultured Oscillospiraceae bacterium. Classification (GTDB taxonomy): domain Bacteria; phylum Bacillota; class Clostridia; order Peptostreptococcales; family Anaerovoracaceae; genus SUG1106. The sequence goes on along the minus strand of CAZUFU010000081.1, from coordinate 2,994 downwards.
AAGTTAAAATATATGTAACCATGAACACCATCGTGTTTCAGGACGAAATCGAAGATATGCAGAGGCAGCTTCGCGAGCTAAATGAAATCGGTGTGGACGGCGTTATAGTTCAGGACCTGGCGGTTTTTGACTATATCGTCAATAGCTTTACCGATATGGAGGCACATTGCTCCACCCAGATGGGGATTGACGACCTTGAAGGGACTCTGCTGTTTAAAGAGCTGGGAGCAGACAGAGTCGTGCTGGCACGGGAGGTTCCAATTGAGCGAGTAAAGGAAATCAGACGGACGGCGAAGATTCCAATTGAAATCTTTGTCCACGGGGCCCTTTGCGTGTCCTACTCGGGCAACTGCCTCATGTCAGGACTTATAGGGTACAGGAGCGGAAACCGTGGAAGATGCGTAGGCTCATGCCGTAAGGAATACGAGCTTTTTGACAAGACCACAGGCAAGTCCCTGGGCAAAAGCTATCTTTTATCTACCAAGGATTTAAACACCATTGACTATATAGACGAATTAAAGGAAATTGATTCCCTTAAAATCGAAGGCCGCATGAAGGAACCTGCCTATGTTGCAAATGTGGTGTCTCAATACAGAGCCGCACTGGACGGCAAGGCCAGCGCAAGCAATAAAGATAATCTTAAAAAGACCTTCAACAGGACATTTACCAAGGGCTATCTTTTCCACGAAGACCCTAAAGACCTGACCAACATCAAGAGGCCTAACAATTTCGGCTATGAAATCGGCAAGGTTACCGGATATCGCAGCGGCATGTACGAAATTACACTGAGCCAGCGGCTGAATCAGAACGACATCATCAGAATAGACCACGACAATGAGGATGTTAACCTTTCCGTGGTAAAGCTGTATGACAGAGATGGGAATTTAATAAACAAAGCGGACAAGGTCTGCTATATCAAAATTAAAGAAAAGCTTTCCTCAGGCGATGTGGTGTATAAGACAAAGGACTACCTCTTCTATAAAGATCTGGAGGACAATCTGGAAAAGGAATTCAGACGCTTCAGGCTGGACCTTAAGGTTTATGCTTATCCTGATTCCAAGCTGGTTATCGATGCAGAGGGGCTGGGATGCAGCTATCTGTATGAAAGCGAGGAAATCTTAGGGGAAGCGATCAACAATCCGACAACCAGAGAGCAGGTTGTGAAACAGCTTTCCAGACTCAATGATACTGTCTTCACCTTAGGCGATGTGGAGTTCGAAGAATACAACGCCTTCATCCCTGTTAAAATGCTGAACAATGCCAGAAGAGAAATCGTACAGGGATTATACGATGCAAAGATCAGCAGCAAAGAGCGTGGCACACAGGAGCCGGAGGCAAAGGAAAAGATTGCTTTCGCCCCGCAGAAACCGTACATTACAGCCTCAGTGACAACCAAGGAACAGTACGATGCCTGTGTAAGCTGCGGAATAAAGGAAGTATATTTTGATAATATCATCAGAAGAAATCAGATCACATACGATGAAAGAGAAGGCGAGCTGCTCATAGGCGGATATGGCGGAATCTATTATTACAGAAACCGCAATCCTTTTGTCACTGACTATTCCTTAAATGTGGTGAATTCCACCAGCTGCCGCCAGCTTTACAGACTGGGAGCAAAAAGGGTCACACTGTCCTATGAATTAAATAAAAAGCAGATAGGCGAACTTATCGACGCATACTACGAAGATAACGACGGCTATCCTGCTCTGGAGATGATCGTGTACGGTCGCGCACCATTGCTTTTTACAAAATACTGTCCGCTGAAGAAGATGGGACAGTGCGGCATCTGCAAGACAAAATCCTATGAAATAAAGGATGAGTACGGCACCTTCCCGATTATCTCCCACAGCGACTGCACCACAACCATACTTAACGGCAAAATACTGAATCTTTTAGATGAAATGCCGGCTATAAGTGGCGTCGAGGCGTTCAGACTGAACTTTACTATCGAATCGCCGGAAGAAGTGGTAAAGGTTGTGAAAGCCGCTCTGGCCAAACTGGACGGCAAGCTGGGCAAAACTCTTTTTAATCAGGAGACCGATACGAGAGGGCACTTTAATAAGGAAATAATTTAGCAGAAGAGAGGATAAAAAATGATCAGAGTAGAAAATCTTTCCTACGGTTTTCCTGCAAAAGATTTATATAATAATATTTCATTTACCCTGGAGACGGGACAGCACTGCGCCCTTATCGGAAGCAACGGCACCGGTAAATCAACTTTGGTTGATATGCTGATACACCCTGATAAGTATCTTTATGACGGAAAGATTATCAGAGGCGAAGACTGCAGAATCGGGTATGCCAGCCAGTTCAGCGTGAGAGATAAATCGAGGGAATGCACTGTTCTTGAGTTTCTAAGTGAAAGATTCCTGGCAAACCAGAAAGAGATTGCCGCAGTCTGCGAGGAAATGGCCGTGGCTGAGGATGTGGAAGCCCTCTTCGAAAGGTATCAGGAGTTTTTAGATATAAATGAAGCCATGGATGGTGACAATTACGAGAGCAACATCCGTAAGCAGCTTGGTGTGGCGCAGATGAGCGATCTGGAGGATACCATGCTGTCACAGATCAGCGGAGGCGAATACAAGCTGCTGCAGATTATGAGGGAAATGCTGCTTTCCCCGAACCTTCTTGTTCTGGACGAGCCGGATGTGTTCCTGGATTTTGCCAACTTAAACAGCCTCTGCCAGCTGATAAACCAGTACAAAGGAACTTTGCTGGTGGTTACTCATAACAGATATCTGCTTAATCACTGCTTCAACAAGATTCTCCATCTGGAAAACGGCGATATTCAGGAATTTGACGGGAATTACACCGAATACCGCTGCGCTGGTTTCAGAGAAAAATTAAAGCTGAGAATTCAGAATATAGAAGAGCAGGAAGAAATCGCCCGCACCGAAAGGATGGTGGAAATCCTTCGCAAAAGAGCTTCGGATATGGTTAACCCTGAGATAGGAAAGGCGGTAAATGCCAAGCAGTCACAGCTTGACCGCCTGC
>CAZUFU010000080.1:0-7718 GCA_964619875.1 uncultured Oscillospiraceae bacterium | reverse complement strand
TTTGACCAGGTGAAAAACGGTATGTTCGTTCGGATGGCCCTGATTATGAAATTGCTGGAGGTAAAGGTATGATTATCGGACAAATCAAAGACGGCATTGTGCTGGACCACATCACCGCAGGCCGCAGCATGGAGATCTACAACATTCTGAAGCTGGACAAGCTGGACTGCACTGTTGCCCTGATCCAAAACGCAGACAGTGAAAAGCTAAACAAAAAGGACATCATAAAGATCAGTACGCCTCTGGATTTGAATCTGGACGTGCTTGGCTATGTGGATCCCGGCATCACCGTCAATTACATCAAGGACGGCAAGGTTGCCGAGCGGCGGCATCTGTGCCTGCCGGAGCGTGTGGTGGACATCATAAAGTGCAAGAATCCCCGGTGTATCACCTCCACCGAGCGTTCTCTTGTCCATGAATTCAAGCTTGTGGATCCTGCCCGCCGTCTCTATCGCTGCATCTACTGCGAGCAGCAGGCAAAGTAACCATCCTGACAGGAAGAAGCATCAAAGCAGTCACGGGAAGTCGTGGCTGCTTTGTTATATAAGCTGAACGGCGTGACCGAAGCCACGCCGTTTAGCCTTCTTTGATGACCGTCAGACCCTCTGCTTTTCCTTGGGCAGAATGGTATTGAGCAGCACCGCCAGGATCGTGGCAATGACCACAGGGGATTTTCCGAACACGGTGGTAACCCAAGACGGGAACTGTCCCAGAGAAGCCACTGCCTGGGTAATGCCCACACCCAGAGCAACAGAGATACCCACGACCTCTGCACTCCGATAGGTCAGGGGACGGCTGGTGATCAGCCGGATACCCGTCATGGCAATGGAAGCAAAGACCGAAATGGTGGCACCGCCCAATACGCACTGGGGAATGGTAGTCAGCAGAGCAGAGAACTTCGGCACCAGACCAGCTGCCAGCAGAATCAGGGCGCCCAGTCCAAGGACGGACCGATTGACCACCTTTGTTGTGGAAACAATGCCCACATTCTGGCTGTAAGAGGCGGTAGGCAGGCCGCCCAGGAGCGCGCCGAAAATGTTGGTGAAGCCATAGCCAAGGATGGCGCCCTTTAATTCGGCGTCCGTGGGCTCCCGATCCAGGCCGCCTGTGGTTGTCGCTGTGAAGTCACCGATGGCCTGAATGGAGTTGATTGCAAACAGAAGACCGATGGCCACACAGGCAGAGGGCTGGAAGGAAACGCCAAAGTGCATGATGCTGGGGGCCTGGAACCAGCCGGCGGTGGAGACCGCCTCCAGGCTGACCATGCCCATGAATGCGGCAAGAATGTAGCCCACCAGGATGCCGATGAGAATGGAGGCCAGCTTCAGCAGACCCTTGGCTGTGTGGTTGAGCACGATCACCACAGCCAAGGTGATGCAGGCCACCAGCCAGTTCTGCCAGGAACCGTAGTTCGCGCTGGAAGCACCGCCAGCCATATAGTTGACAGCCGTAGGATACAGGGACAAACCGATGGTGAACACCACAGTGCCCGTGACCAGAGGCGGGAAGACTTTGCGGATCTTATCAATGAACAGACCGATTACCATGGCGATGACACCGCCTACGATCTGCGCTCCGAAGATCGTGGCAATATCAAATTCCGACGCGATTGCCTGCATGGATGCAACATAGGCAAAGCTGATGCCCATGATGACCGGCAGACCCGATCCCAAACGGGTCTTTCCCTTACCGCCAATGGGATAGAGCTGCAGCAGTGTAGACAGAGCAGACACCACCAGGGCGGACTGGATCAGCATGACCCGCTCAGCGCCCTGCAGTCCTGCCACGCCAGCCACAATGATGGCAGGTGTCACACAGCCCACGATCATGGCTACGACATGCTGCAATGCCAGCGGCAGGGATTTGCTGAGCTGGGGAATGCCATCCAGCTCGAAGACGGAACCATAATTTCTATTTTTCACAACAGTACCCTTTCCTTTCCTTTTTGGGAGGATTACTGTGAAAGCTTCGCATTCACAGTAATATTTTAACTAATGCCAGCGCCTCGCCCCTTCCGGGGCAACCGGTGCTGATGCATATAAATTCCCATGCATAAACGCTTTGGTGCTTTGTGGTGCGGTGGAAAAGCGCATGGGAATTTTTCGTATCAAAGACTTGAGGGCTGGTCGGTTCGGACAAATGCGCCGGCCCTTGCTCCGGTGGGTTCTCCGTCCACTGCGGCGAGAACTCCGTTTACAAAGACATATTTGGCTTTCCCCCGAACAGGGAACCCCTCATAAGGGGTATAATCCACATTCTGATGCTGATTGGTCCGCGAGATGACCCATTGTGCCCGGGGATCCCAGACTGTAACATCTGCATCGGACCCGGCAAGCAGTGCGCCTTTTTTCGGATACAGGTGGAATTGCTTTGCCGGATTCTCACTGAGAAGCCGATTGATCTGTTCATAGGAGAGCTGGTTTTCAAACGTCGTGAAGATCAGGGCCGGACGATGCTCCACACCAGGGCTGCCTCCGGGGATCTTATGGAAGCCCAGCTTCGCCTGTTCCTTTTTCAGGCTGTCGTTAAAGGGACAGTGGTCCGTTCCGATGGTGTCGATTTGGCCATCCAGAACCGCCTGACGCAGGGCCGCCACGTCTTCCTGTTTCCGAAGGGGCGGGCTCATGACGAACTTCTCCCCATCGGGACGGTGGTATGCGCTGTCGTCCAGCAGCAGGTACTGCGGGCAGGTTTCGGCATAGACCCGCACACCCCGCGCTCTGGCTTTGCGCACCTCCTGGAGGCCCAGGAGGCTGGACAAATGCACCACATGAACCGGGGTTCCCTCTGTCTCAGCCATGGCGCAGAGCTTCCGGATGGATTCTGCTTCCGCCTCCGCCGGGTGACTCAGGGGATGTCCGGCAGGGCTGGTGATCCCGGCCTCCAGAGTTTTTTTCAGCGCCGCTTCCAGCATGGCCGCATCCTCGCAGTGGACACTGCAAAGAGCACCTTCCTGCTTCAGCGCACCCAGAACCTCCTGCTGCTCCTGCTGCGTTAAGCGGAAGCCATAGGCAAGATAGGTTTTGTAGGTGGTGATGCCCTCCCGGGTCATGATCGGAAGCTCTGCCCTGGTACGTTCATTCCAGTCCGTAATAGACATGTGGATGCCATAATTGCAGGAAACATTCCGGGCAAGGGCCTTCCAGACCTCCATCGTATGACAGAGGGTATCGCCCTTCTCCTGGGTTGCATAGTCCAGGCAAGTCGTGGTGCCGCCGCAGACCGCAGCGCTTGTACCTGTCTCGAAGTTGTCCGCTGTGTGACCAAGGTCATTGTGCAGATCCAGATGGGTATGTCCATCGATGAATCCCGGAAAAACCAGGCATCCATCCACATCCAGAACCTCATCCCCGGCTTCTGCCGGGATTTGGGGGGCAATCCGGGAAATCGTCCTTCCCTCCATGGCAAGGTCCCGCTTGAGCGCCCCTTCGGGCGTTACAACAGTTCCGTTTTTCAGAATGGTACGCATCCGTACATGACCTCCTGCCCGCTAACAGATATGACACTTTTTATCTCTGAACCAAACAAAAAGTTTTGTCATCTATCAAAAGTATAGCACACCGCATCTTAGATTTCAATATTGAGTTACCGATTCGATAACCAAAAATCGCCCTTTATATTTGGTAATATTCCACAACGCCCCACCATCAGCACGGAAAAATAATTCGAAAATGTCTCTTCGTCCAGGAACTCTACAGACGTCCTTGTTGCAAATACATTGTTTGATGTCAAACTTTAAGTATTGATATTTCCCCATTATCTGGTATAATACACAAAAGGACACAAGAGAGGGAGGACACGAAATGACACAAGCCGAGCTTACCATGCTCTCTCAGCTGGTAAAAGGCATTGCCTGTCAGTTTGGTGCGAGCTGCGAGGTAGTGGTTCACGATCTGACCACCAACGATCTCGACCATTCCATTGTTATCATCGAAAATGGCCATGTCTCCGGCCGCTCTCCCGGCGACGGCCCTCCCCACGTGGTTTGGGAGGCCATGAGAGCCGACCCCGCCAGACTGCAAGACAGACTGGCCTATCTGACCAAAACCAAGGATGGCAGGCTCCTCAAATCCAGCACCATGTTTTTGCGGGACGAGACCGGAAAGCCCCGATACATTTTCTCCATCAACTGCGACATTACAATAATGAAAGCGATGGAAGACGAGCTCCATCACTACACCCTTATGCCGCATCAGACAGACACAGTGCCCGAGCTCATTCCAAGAAGCGTAGGGGATCTTCTGGATGAGCTCATCGATCAGTCCATAAAGATCGTTGGCAAGCCCGTAGACCGGATGAACAAGGACGATCGTTTGAAGGCCATCCGGTTCCTGAATGAAAGCGGCGCCTTTCTCATTACCAAAGCCGGGCCAAAGGTATGCCACTGCTTTGGCATTTCCAAGTACACGCTCTATAGCTACCTGGATGAGGCCAAGGAGTGATCAGAGACTGCAAAAAGCCCCATCGGCAAAATCATCCCCCAGCAAATTCCCGGCCAAATCCAGGAGAAAAACGGATTTGGCCGGGATTATTTTGCTTATTGCTTCCTATGACTGCAGGGAGAACCGAGCTTTTTCAGAGTCCCTTCTGCCTTAACGGTGGATGTGGGTTCCGGTCTTACCTGCAACACCGTCCTTGGCCTTCTCCAGCAGGGTGATGAGCGCGGTTCTGCCCTCCTGGGAGGAAGCGAACTGAACCGCTGCCTGAACCTTGGGAAGCATGGAGCCGGGGGCAAACTCGCCGGCATCGATATATCCCTGGGCAGTCTCCGGCGTCAGCTCGGACAGCCACTGAACATCAGGCTTGCCGAAGTGAATGGCCACCTTCTCCACAGCGGTGAGGATAATCAGGGTATCGGCATTGAGCTGCTGTGCCAGTACGCAGGAGGCAAAGTCCTTGTCGATGACGGCAGCTGCCCCTTTCAGATGATTGCCATGGGTCTTTACAACGGGAATTCCGCCGCCGCCGCAGGCGATGACCACATGGTTGCCCTCCACCAGGGTACGGATGGTGTCCAGCTCCACGATGCTCTGGGGCTTGGGAGAGGCCACGACCTGGCGGTAACCACGGCCGGAGTCCTCCACACAGGTAAAGCCCTTCGCCTCCAGGGCCTCCGCCTGCTCCTTGGTCATAAAGGAGCCGATGGGCTTGGTGGGCTTCTGGAAGGCAGGATCGGCGGGGTCAACCTCCACCTGGGTCAGGACGGTGGCGACGCCCTTATGGATGCCCCGGGACAGCATCTCCTCCCGCAGGGCATTCTGCAGGTCATAGCCGATATAGGCCTGGCTCATGGCCACGCACACGGACATAGGGATGGACGGATCCATGGAATTTTTGATCATGCCGACCTGGGGGCCGTTGCCGTGGGCAACGATGACCTCATGGCCTTCCTCAATCAGATCGACGATTGCCCGGGCAGTGGTCTTGACTGCATCCATCTGCTCAGCCAGGTTCTTGCCCAGGGCATTGCCGCCCAGGGCGATGACAATACGTTTTTGCATAGCAAGCACCTCAACAGTTTATATTTGAATAATTGCAGGCCCGTACACTGCCCTGAGGCGGCGTACGGGCCTGTGAACCGAAGATCAATATGAATGGGATTCCCGGAGAGAGGGGAAATTACTTCTGGAACCAGCGGGCGGTGGCGCGCTCTTCCAGAGCCTTCAGGGTTGCCTGAGGATCCTTGACCTTGGCCAGGAAGATCATAGCAGCGATGATATAGGGCTTGAAGGAAGCTTCCTTGTACAGGGGATCACGGTAGCGATCGAAAACAGAGGCCTCAACCTCGCCGTCCTTGCAGGAAACATCGTTGATGTCTGCAGGCAGGCAGTGCATGTACAGGGCCTTGCCGTCATGGGTGGTGGCCATCAGCTCTTCGGTGCAGCACCAGTCCTTGTGCTCGGCGTTCTGAGCCAGCAGTTCCTTCTCCAGCTTCTTGACGCCGTCCATGTCGCCCTCGCCATACAGCTCGGTACGCTTCTCCATTGCGGCGAAGGGAGCCCAGGACTTGGGATAGACGATGTCGGCATCCTTGAAAGCCTCAGCCATAGAGTTGGTCTTGGTGAAGGTGCCGCCGGACTTCTCAGCGTTGGCCCTGGCAACCTCCTCGACCTCGGGCATGACCTCGTAGCCTTCGGGATGGGCCAGAACAACGTCCATGCCGAAGCGGGTCATCAGGCCGATAATGCCCTGGGGAACGGACAGGGGCTTGCCGTAGGAGGGAGAATAGGCCCAGGTCATGGCGATCTTCTTGCCCTTCAGGTTCTCTACGCCGCCGAACTCGTGGATGATGTGCAGCATATCGGCCATGGCCTGGGTGGGATGGTCGATGTCGCACTGCAGGTTCACCAGAGTGGGCTTCTGCTCCAGAATGCCGTCCTTGTTGCCGGCGGTGACAGCGTCCATGAACTCGTGCATATACTTATTGCCCTTGCCGATGTACATATCGTCGCGGATGCCGATGACATCAGCCATGAAGGAGACCATGTTGGCAGTCTCCCGGACGGTCTCGCCATGGGCGATCTGGCTCTTGCCCTCGTCCAGATCCTGCACCTCCAGGCCCAGCAGGTTGCAGGCGGAAGCAAAGGAGAAACGGGTACGGGTGGAATTGTCGCGGAACAGGGAGATGCCCAGGCCGGACTCAAAGATCTTGGTGGAGATGTTGTTCTCACGCATATAGCGCAGAGCATCGGCAACGGTGAAGACGGCTTCGATCTCGTCGTCGGTCTTCTCCCAGGTCAGGAAGAAGTCATTCTCGTACATTTCCTTGAAGTTCAGGGCGTTCAGCTTGTCAATGTATTTCTGCAGTGTGGCGTCCATTTTGATATTCTCCTTTATAATGTAAATTGATTTGTTTACAGGATGTTGTTGTCGGTCTTGCCGGCACGGAACTCGTAGACATCCACCTTCTTGGTGTCATCATACAGACTTACGGCAGCGGCATAGACTGCAGCGCAGGTAACCAGATCGGACTTCCAGGTGATCTCGTTGGGAGCATGTGCCTGGCTCTCAGCACCGGGGCCGAAGCCGACGCAGGGAATACCATAGCGGCCCTGGATGGCAACACCGTTGGTGGAGAAGGTCCACTTGTCGGTCAGAGGACGGCCGGCACGCTTTGCCCTGGCAATCTCGGAGTTGGGGCAGGTACGCTGGGCACCGTACAGGGCCAGATGTGCATCCTCCAGAGCCTTGACATGGGCGGATTCCTTCTTGTTGATCCAGGTGGGGAAGTAGCACTCCGTCTCATAGACCTCGCCGGTCCAGGAGGGACGGTCGTACATATACATGGTGACCACCACGTCCTCGCCGTACTTCTTTACGCTGGGCAGATCACGGATCTCCTGCAGGCAGGAATCCCAGGTCTCACCGGCAGTCATACGGCGGTCGATGGAAATGGAGCAGGAGTCTGCCACAGCACAGCGGCTGGGAGAGGTGTAGAAGATCTGAGAGGTGGTGCAGGTACCCCGGCCCAGGAAGCGGGCATCTTCATAGTGCTCGGGATTGTACTTGGGGGAGAGCATCTTTACCAGGCCCTTGATCTCGGTGCCGTCCTCGGCGTCGTTCTCGTTCAGAGCACGGACATCCTGCAGAATGTCAGCCATCTTGTAGATGGCGTTATCGCCGCGCTCGGGAGCGGAGCCGTGGCAGGAAACGCCCTTCACATCCACGCGGATCTCCATACGGCCGCGATGACCACGGTAGATGCCGCCGTCGGTGGG
>CAZUFU010000079.1:0-7750 GCA_964619875.1 uncultured Oscillospiraceae bacterium | reverse complement strand
GAGCCGGTGTCGTAATTCTTTCCATGGTTTCAGGGCGTTTATTGTTATCCATTCTCTTTCCTCCGTTGGGTTATTTTTTAATTACCTTATATTATAACTTGAATTGTCCGAGCCTTCAATTGTTTTCTTCAAAATACCAGCTGAACCAGCACCATATAGCACGCTGTTCCGCCGATTATGCTGAGAAGGGTATTTCTTTTCCACACATGAAGCACCACCAGCATGGCCATTATGGCATATGGCAGCACCTTGCCCAGGTACTCTATGTATGCCGGGGTTTTGCGATCTCCTCCGAAAATCAGGAAAGGCAGAAAACGAAGTGCTGCTGTCACAATTCCGGCTACAGCCACGATAAGCATTGCATGTACATTACTCATCCCAGGCCTCCTTTCCGGACTCGCCGGCCTCTGCAGCCTCAATCCGCTTTCTCATCAGTGTCAGAATCACCGTAATCAGAACCATGGTCGGAATCAGGAAATTATCCGCACCGAATATGATAAGACACAGTACAGAAGCACCCAGACCGGCAAGAGCCGGCCCATGTTTGCCTGTGGAAAGCCACTGTTCCACAAAAACCGTTAGAAAAAGTGCTGTCAATGCGAAATCAATGCCCTCCGTGTTAAATGGTATAATTGAACCCAGCAGTGAGCCGCAGACGCTTCCTGTCACCCAGTATATCTGATCCAGAAGCGACACCGTAAAGTAGTATCTGTGCCTGCGTTCTTCACCGCACACCAGAGAATAAGTCTCGTCGGTAAGAGCGTAAATCATATAAGGCTTCTTTTTGCCCGCGCCTTTATACCTGTACACCATGGAAATCCCGTAAAACAGATGTCTGGCATTGACCATCAGCGTCGTCAGGGCAGTCACCGCCAGGGATGCACCTCCCGTCATAAGATCTATAGCCACAAACTGCATGGAGCCTGCATATATGACTGTACTCATTGCCAGTGCCCACAGCACTCCGAAGCCTTTAGTCTTAAGTATTATCCCAAAACCTATGCCCAGAACCAGATACCCTGTCATCACGGGCACCGTATCCATAAAAGCTTTTTTTATTTCTTTCTTGTCCATCTTCCAGTCGTCTCTAATAAGTTTAAAGTACAATGTTATAGTTTTCTTACATTGGCAGGTTTCCTTGGCGCAGGTCTCTGATACTCTACGTCAGGATATCCTGTGACAAAAGCCACTGCCAGTTTCTCTCCCTCTTTGAGGCCGGCCAGTTCCTTGATTCTGCCGTCAAATTCCATGGCAGTGTTGAGAAAGCCTATGTAGCATACGCCAAGTCCCAGTGCATTGGCCTGAAGCTCCATTCTTGAAGCCGCGATACCCCCATCGATTTCCGCATAATGATTGCTTTCATCGCTTACTATCAGTATCACTGCAGGCGCATTAAAAAACAGCCCGTCACGGCGTCCTGCCGCATAATCATCATACATTCTGGCCCAGCTTTTTCTGTATATCTCACGTGTACCCAGGTCTATCGTATGATCTTCCGCCGCATCTTTAAGTACCTTTACGGATGCCTCACGAACCTGCTCCACCTTTTCTTTCAGAATTATAAATCTGTTCTGCTGGCGATTTCCTGCTGTGGGGGAGTATCTTCCGGCTTCAATTATCAGATCAAGCTTTTCCGGTTCGATTTCCTGCTTCTTATATTGCCTTATACTCCTTCTGAACTTAAGAAAGTCCAGGAAAGCCTCTGCATCCGGAGCATTGCCTCTATCCGGTCCTGATTCATCTGAATCCCACTTTGCATTTTCTACGGAACCAAGAGTTACGGCATCCTGCGGACACACAGCTATGCAGTGACCGCACTTGATGCATCCCGAAACATCAATCTCAGCTTTGCCATCTCTCATAAAAATCGTATTGCGCAGGCAGTCTCTTATGCAGAGCCCGCAGCCTACACACTTTTCCTTGCTTACAAGCATATTTGCCATTTTATTTCTACCTCACTTTGTTTATAATATGTTCCTAGTACCCCGTCAGCTGAATCATCAGCTCCAGTCTGTCCAGAACGGCTTTAGTCAGAAGGTCTGTCAGGGGTCTGCTGTTTTTTGTCCTGCAGAATTCTGCGAACATGCCGTTGTATTCGCTTTCCGAAATATCCAGATACGCCATAGGAAAGCCGCTGCGCAGCAGATAATATTCCATCAGGGCGCGGGCTGTGACCTGATTTCCCTCTTTAAATGGATATATAGCGATAAAACGGTTATGCAGCTCAGCCGCCTTTTCAAAGGGGTTTTCAAGCTCTGCAGTGCGAGCAGCATAAGCCAGATAATCCCTCATTGCCGAAGGTATCTCCGACGGAAGTACTGGTGTGTATCCGTATTCAACCAGCTGCGGTGTGATTTTCCTGAATTCGTTGGAATCAGCTCCCGCCCGTGCAGCAATCAGCCTGACAATTTCTGCATTCACATCCAGTCCCCGCTGCGATAGATCGTAGAGTTCGTTTCTGAGGCCATCCAGCCTTTCAATAAAAACATGATCCATGATCCTGCCGCACATTACCGGCTCGCCACCTATAATTTTCTCAGCCTCATCACGGCTAAGCGGGCTTCCGTCCAGTCTGAGATTCATGTGAACCCAGTCCAGGCTTTCTAGGTGATTTATATATTCCTTCACCGCAGGAGGAAATGGACTGCGGTTGGAAAGCACCACCAGTTTTTTTCTGATTTCTCTTATCATAATCCGACCTCATCCCCGCCGGAATCAAAATCCGGCACTTTTTTAAAGTTTACCATACATTTCGCCACTTTTCTATGTTATACTGTATGAAAACGGGTAAAAATAAGAGCAAGGATTTAATTTTATGAAGATTTTAGCGGTAAGTGACACCCACGGCGACTGTTGCCGTGTAATAGATGTTTATCAGAAACTGTCAAAGGAATCTCCTGTGGATGTTATTGTTCACTGCGGTGATTATGCGGCTGATGCCAGAGAGCTTCAGGCACGGCTGGGAGTTCATGTGGCATGGGTCAAAGGCAACTGTGACGGCGGTTTCAGCGACACCGACTGGTCCATTCTGGAGACTGAAGCGGGGAACTTTCTCATAACCCACGGTCACATGGAGCAGGTGGATTATAGCAAACAGAACATCTATTATAAGGCTCTTGAAAACGGGTGCGTAGGAGCTTTCTACGGCCATACCCATAGAGCATCTTATACGGAGATGGATAATGTGGTGCTGATGAATCCCGGAAGTCTGACTAAGCCTCGTGACGGCAGCGGCGGCACCTTCGGTCTTGTTGTCACAGGTGAAGACTCAATCTGGGGAAAAATATACAGATACGAAGACTTCATGGCATCAGGCAGTTCCTCCGGCGGCAGCTCACAGGGCGGCATGTCTAAACAGAAGCCTAAGATCCGCGGCGGTCACCTCAGAGACCTGCTTAACTACAGCGACAGATTCTAGAAAGGAAAAACACTTTATGGCAAACTCATTTCTTCTCACAGACAAGGAAGCTGTGATGCAAAATCTAAAAAAAATAGAAGAAGAAAACGGCAATATCCACTCGGACAGAGTCAACGGGCTCATGGCAGCAGATTATGTTGACTGCGACATAGATGCCCGCACTGTCACCATAGAATTTCAGGTTAAGCCATGGGAACTGAACCGAGCCGGGGTGCTTCACGGAGGTGTTATCTGCACCATGCTGGATCACGCTGCAGGTGCGGCTCTGATTGCCTTCACAGGAGGCTGGTGTCCTACTGTAGACATCGATGTTAGATTTATCAGTTTCGGCAATCTCGGAGATGTTCTCATCGGAACCGGGCGCATCATAACTGCCGGCAGGAGAATTTTCCATATGGAATCTTCCCTTGTTGATAAAGCTACGGGCAAGCTTGTGGCCACCAGCACATCTACCTATCTTAATATGCTGGACAAATCCGGTAATCAAAAGGAGTAATTCGATGAAACATGAATCAAAGGAACTCATAACCAAGGCCGCAGCCTTTTTTAAGGTTGTCGGCGATGAGACCAGAATGAAAATACTCTGTGCAATATCTACGGACGAGCTATGCGTAAATGACATCGCATCAGCCCTTGACATGACCAAATCCGCAGTCTCCCACCAGCTCCGCCTCCTTAAGGACGAAGGTCTGGTAAAGAGCCGGCGTGACGGCAAAAACATATTTTACTCTCTGGATGACCAGCATGTTGTGGACATTATCGACATAGCCTTTACTCACATCGAGCACAAATCTCACGGTGAAGGTTGCTGCTGCCATAACTGCCGGAGCTGTGAAGACAGTCACACTTCAGATCATAAATAATCAAGCCGCCCCGACGGGCGGCTTTACTGCTTCATATACGTCTATTTCACTTTTAACGCTCTCATGGAATTGATAATTGCTATCATAGAAACTCCCACATCGGCAAAGACCGCTGCCCACATGCTGGCAAGTCCCACAGCGCTGAGTACCAGCACCAGCAGCTTGATTCCGAGAGCGAAGACAATATTCTGCTTTACTATGGCCAGCGTTTTTTTGCTTATTCTCATAAGCTCAAGGAGCTTGGACGGTTTATCGTCCATGATTACTATGTCAGCAGCCTCAATGGCTGCATCGGAACCCAGTCCGCCCATAGCTACTCCCACATCAGCTCTGGCCAGTACAGGCGCATCGTTGATGCCGTCGCCTACAAACATGAGCTTACCCTTCTCTGACTTTTCTTCAAGAAGTTCGCATACTCTGTTGACCTTATCTTCCGGCAGAAGCTGTGAATAAACTCTGTCCAGACCCAGCTTCTTCCCCACCGACTCCGCCGCGGCCCTGCTGTCCCCCGTCAGCATTACCGTAATTATGCCGCGGCCCTTGAGACCGCTGACCGCCTCTATCGCATCATCCTTAATCTGGTCAGCGATAAGAATATATCCTGCATAAACTCCGTCAACAGCAATATATACTACTGTTCCCGCCTCATCAGGAGACTCGAAGGCAAGGCCCTCCTTATCCATAAGCTTGTGATTTCCGGCCAGAACCTTATGACCGTCTATCACGGCTGAAATCCCATGACCTGCAAGCTCTGTCAGATTTTTAATCTGTACATCCTCAGTCCTGAAGCCAAATGATTTCTCCGCAGCCTTTCTCAGTGAAAGCGAAATGGGATGGCTGGAATTGCTTTCTGCAGCCGCTGCCAGTCTAAGCAGCTCTTTCTTTCGCGCTTCTGCATCCTCACCGGCCTTGAAACTATCTGCCGGCTGAACCTTTTCCACCTCAAAAACACCCTTGGTCAAAGTCCCTGTTTTATCCATAACCACATACTCGGCATGAGCCGCAGCCTCCAGGTAATTGCTGCCCTTAACCAGCACGCCTATCTTAGATGCTGCTCCAAGACCTCCGAAAAACCCCAGAGGTACTGAAATCACCAGTGCACACGGACATGAAACAACCAGGAAGTTAAGTGCTCTGTATGCCCAGTCCGAAAAAGCCGCACCTTCGATTACAAGAGGCGGAATCACGGCCAGAATCACTGCAGCACCTACTACCGCCGGTGTATAAACCGCCGCAAATCTTGTTATGAAATTCTCTGTTTTTGCCTTCTGACTTGTGGCGTTTTCCACAAGTTCCAGTATTCTGCTGACTGTGGACTGTCCGAATTCCTTCTCCGTCCTGACTTCAATAAGACCGCTCAGGTTGATGCAGCCGCTGAGTATTTCGTTGCCCTCGCTTACATCTCTCGGAAGGGATTCCCCTGTCAGAGCTGCCGTATCTACAGTTGAATGGCCGGAGACTACAATTCCGTCCAGCGGAACTTTTTCTCCCGGGCGTATTACGATTATATCTCCCACCTTAACCTGCTCAGGGGAGACCTTTTCCACACCCTTCTCCGTCTTCAGGTTGGCATAATCCGGCCTGATGTTCATAAGCTGGGCTATGGACTTTCTGGATTTGCCTACAGCGTAATCCTCGAAAAGCTCACCTACCTGGTAAAAAAACATTACTGCCACTGCCTCAGGATAATCCCCTACGACAAATGCTCCCATGGAGGCTACTGCCATAAGAAAGTTTTCATCGAAAATTTTTCCGTTGAGGATGTTTCGCACCGCTTTAAATATTACCTTGTATCCCACGATAATGTATGGAATCAGGAAAGCTGCCGCCTCCAGCACAGGGCTCTCAAATGCCTGCATATATGCTGCCGCAGCTGCTGCTGCAAACACAACAGCCCCTGCACACAGCCTTATCAATCTCTTTTTCATCTTTGTTTTAAGCCCCTTTTTCCCTTAGATTTCCTTAATAGTCACATCAGGCTCTGTCTTCTTTACAACCTTCTTGATTTTTTTAAAGGTTTCATCAAAGCCCTCTTCCTCAACATCCAGAATCATTTTGGTAGTGAGAAAATTAACTGAAGCGTTGTTTACTCCTTCAATCTTGGCAACGCCTCTTTCTATAGCAGCTGCACAGTTTGCACAGCAAAGATCTTCTAATAAATATGTCTTTTTCATAGTCTGCCTCCTGTAGTAATTATATATGCCTCTATGCTGCCGGCGTCTTATATCGTGCCTGGCAAACAGTTGAATGTATATTCAACTGTTCTATGCTTATATTATAGTTGAGTATGCACTCAACTGTCAAGGGGTTTTTCAGATTTTTTTGTCTCTTATGTTTCATCTGCTGATATAAGGTTGTATGGAATCCTGAAATACTTATAAAAAAACAACATTTCCCCTTACCGCAGGCGGAAACCTGCCGGCTAATAATGAAAATGTTGTTCTATTCTGAAAAAATAATTAGTTTCTACAACGAAGTTTCAAAACATGTTGTAAATTTTTTTAAATCCGCAGTATTCTACAACCTTTGCCCTTCAACCGAGTCTCTTAATGGTTGTATCTGGAAGCAATGTTGTAGATAACTCGTATTATGGCCTAATTATACAACATCGTATAAAACCGGGATACCGGGAGCATACCTTACTCTTCGAACAAAGCCTTGTATTCCTCTCTCAGCATGGACATAAGGTGCACATCATAGAGAATACCATTTTTGCGGCAGTTTTTGCGGAGCACACCCTCGTACTTAAAGCCCAGGGACAAATACAGACCCGCTGCAGGATTGCCGGTGTAATGGTCAAGATAAAGCCTCTCCAAGCCAAGCACATCAAAGCAGTATCCCATCATGGCTTCCATGGCCTGCTTGCCGTAGCCCTTGCCGCGAAGAGTTTTATCTCCGATATATATGCGCCAGAGCTCACCTTTCCATCCATCTTCAATGTCAGCCAGCACTATACGTCCGATTTTGCGTGTTCCCTCATCATATTGCCAAGCATCGTCGCCACCCTCTTCTGAGGCCTGATATCCTTCTTCCTTAAGCAGAATGGTAAACTGTTGTGCCTTAGGATCTTTCTCATCAGCGACAAACTTTCTTACCACATCTTCCATAGTCTGTCCGTCCCTTATGCTGAAAAACTCCGTTACTTCCGGCAGCTGCTCCCAGTGGCAAAACTCCTCCAGGTCATCCCACTCTGAAGGCCTTATGATCAGATCGTTGGTCTCTAAAATCATTTCTTTTCTCCCTCTCCTACGTTGTTTTTTTATTATATCACAAGTGCTTTTATAAAACAATCCTGTTGACAAACAAGCGCAACTGCTGTATACTGTTATGGTACCAATTGAATGAGCGCCATTAGCTCAATTGGATAGAGTCGCGCACTACGAATGCGAAGGTTGGGGGTTCGAGTCCCTCATGGCGCACCAGACCATGATAATCCGAACCCGGTTCCAATCGGGGACGGATTCGGATT
>CAZUFU010000078.1:0-7884 GCA_964619875.1 uncultured Oscillospiraceae bacterium | reverse complement strand
ATATCGCTGGGATTACTTCCCACTCTCAGAATAGCCAGAGTCGGCACTATGTCCTTAGACAGCAGTTCCTGCGCCATAGCGGCAGTACGCTCATTTATTTTATCCGCAGCGGGTTTTCCTTTTAAAAGTTCCATTCTCGATTCTGTCTCCTTTTTAAATGTTAACAGAGACCATTTTACCACAACTGCCGGTTGTATACTAGATTTTTCGCATATTTTTCCTGAAAATCAGCACTGCACCAAGCAAAGCAGCTGCCGCATATGCCAACGTTACAGCAAGACCCATTCCGCGTCCGTCGCTGCAGCCGTTTACCGCACCTCTTGCCAGATCCACAGCAGGATAGAAAGGAAGAATTTCGGCTATCTTGAACAGTCCGCCTCCCACAGTCTTTATATCTATCCATACGCCGCCAAGTATAGTTGCTACCGTAATAAGTATGGAGCATATGCCCGGAGCAGCCTTATCATTAAAAATACCCCCAAATAACAGACCAAGACTTATAAACATCAGCAGGCACGGAAGGAGCAGAACTATGGAAAATGCCATTCCGCCAACATTAAGGCTTTCCCCCGTCACAAGTCCGATAATCAGAGCCGCAGCGTAGGTTATGATGCACTGAAGCACTCCCAGTACTATAATCGGTGCAATATAACCCGTTATGAACTGAGCGGCAGTCACAGGTGCCGCATAAAGTCTTCCCAGAAAGCTTCCACAGCGGTCCTTTGCCATAAGAATAGCAGTAAAAAGCATCACAAAGGTAAATCCGAAGAGTACCACTCCCGGAGCCAGATTCTTAAGTTCAAATATATCCATGCCGGCCTCTGGCGGAATGCTGTTGTTTACAATGGTCATGATTATGAGCATTACTACAGGAAATCCCAGGGCAAATATGTAGCTGAGAGGATCTCTCAATATTTCCTTAACGTTTCTCACTGCAAATACCTTTATCTTAGACATCCTGCTCACGCTCCTTTCCACCCGCCAGTTTCACGAAAGCATCCTCAAAGTTTTCACATCCTGCCTGCGCCTTCAGCTCTTCTGCTGTACCCAGAGCCATAAGCCTCCCTTCGCTCATAACGGCGATCCTGTCACATAATGCCTCAGCTTCCTCCAGATAGTGTGTTGTCAGAACTATGGTCATGGCAGATTTAAGCTTTCTGATGGTTTCCCAAAGCTCGCGTCTTGCTATTACATCTAGTCCCAGAGTAGGTTCATCCAGGAAAAGTATTTCAGGCTCTGTTACCAGTGCCATGGCAATGCTAAGCCTTCTCTGCCAGCCGCCTGACAGTGTCTTTGCCTTGTCACCGGCAATTTTCTCCAGTTTAAAATCTTTTATAATCCGTTCCACATTTGAAACGGCTCTTTCCGGTTCAAGGCCGTAAAGCCCTGCCATGAGCTGAAGATTTTCCTTTACCGTCAGCCCCTCAGCAACCGTAGTCTCCTGTGGTGACAGGTTTATCAGCTTCTTTACCTGAGCCTCATTTTCCATAACACTCATCCCTTCCACCAATATGTCGCCTGATGTAGGCTTGAGAAGACAGCATATCATCCTGATGGTGGTAGTCTTTCCTGCGCCGTTTACTCCCAGCAGGCCGAAGAGTTCGTGACGTCCTATAACAAGGTTGAGACCCTTTACAGCTTCCTTAGTACCGAAGCTTTTGTGCAGTTCTTTTATTTCTATTGCATTCATATCTACAGCTCCCCTTTCTTCTTCATAGCTTCCAGAATGAATGAGGCGAAGCTTTGTAAAGCATCTGTTTTTACTATGGCTAAACCCTGCTGCTCATCTCCCATAACGAGCAACTTGTCTCCCGGATTGATTGCAAATATCTCCCTGGCATCCTTCGGAATCACAATCTGTCCTCTCTCTCCCACCGTCACTAAGCCGAAAATATGCTTTCCCTTAGGTGAAACAAAGTCCAGTTCCTCCTCCTTCATATCTGCAGCCAGATCGTTTATAGTAATATCGAAGATATCCGCCATTCTGATGCAGTCATCTATTGTAGGCGAAGCTTCGCCGTTTTCCCACTTGGCCAGGGTCTGGCGCGTCACGGAAAGCTTTTCCGCAAGCTGTTCCTGGGTAAGCCCGCAGCGTTTGCGGAAATGTTTTATATTCATATCAATCATACTTTTCATACCTCCCTGTGTTTTCATTATATTACTGTTTATATGGGAAATAAAGCGACTGTTTCTAACATGGAATGTTAATATTTTTTAACATTTTGCATAAAAAAACAGGCACCGGAGCTTTTAAAAGCCCAGATGCCTTCATATAAAGCAGCGCAAACGTATCAGATTCCGCAAAGCGGAATCGCAAGCGTCGCTTCCTTGCGGCAACGCTGTAAAATCGGAGCAAACCCTAGAACAATCCGGTAATCACGCCGTTTTCGTCGATATCAATCTTTTCGGCTGACGGAACCTTAGGAAGTCCCGGCATAGTCATAATATCGCCAGTCTTGGCTACAATGAAGCCTGCGCCTGCACAAGCCTTAACGTCCTTGATGGTAATTTCAAATCCGCGAGGAGCGCCGAGAAGTGACGGATCATCGGAGAAGCTGAATTGAGTCTTGGCCATGCAAACAGGGAGCTTTCCAAGACCAAGTCCTTCAATAGTAGCAAGCTGCTTCTTCGCGTTAGCAGTGAAGGTTACTCCATCCGCTCTGTAAATCTTTGAAGCTACAGCTTTTATCTTTTCTTCGATTGAAAGCTCATCTTCGTATACGAAATGGAAGTTGTTTTCGCCTTCGACAAGTCTTAATACTTCCTCTGCAAGCTCAAGGCCGCCTTCGCCGCCTTTGCCCCATACTTCCGAAAGAGCAACATTTACGCCCAGTGCCTTGCACTTTTCTCTTACAAGCTCCAGCTCAGCTTCAGTGTCTGTCGGGAATCTGTTGATTGCAACTACACAAGGAAGTCCGTAGTGCTGAGTAACATTTTCAACATGCTGAAGCAGGTTAGGAATACCCTTTTCCAGAGCCTCAAGGTTCTCATTGTTAAGGTCCGCCTTTGCAACACCGCCATGATACTTGAGTGCTCTTACTGTAGCAACTACAACTGCAGCGGATGGGTGAAGGCCTGCTTTCCTGCACTTGATATCTACGAATTTCTCTGCACCCAGGTCAGCAGCAAAGCCTGCCTCGGTTACAACGATATCTGCCAGCTTAAGAGCCATTCTTGTAGCCATTATTGAGTTGCAGCCGTGAGCAATGTTGGCAAAAGGTCCGCCGTGAATAAACGCAGGAGTATGCTCCAGAGTCTGTACCAGGTTAGGTTTCAGCGCATCCTTGAGGACTGCTGCTACAGCACCCTGAATCTTGAGATCTCTTACTGTAACCGGCTTGTCATCATATGTATAGCCTACGATAATGCTTGCAACCTTTTCCTTAAGGTCTGTAATATCCTTTGAGAGACAGAGAATAGCCATGATTTCTGATGCTACCGTGATTTCGAAACCGTCTTCTCTCGGAACGCCCTGCATTCTGCCGCCGAGACCGTCCACAACGTTTCTCAGCTGACGGTCGTTCATATCAACTACTCTCTTCCATGTGATTTTCTTTACATCGATGCCCAGCTGATTGCCCTGCTGAATGTGATTATCAAGACATGCAGCTATAAGGTTGTTTGCTATGCCGATTGCATGCATATCTCCTGTAAAATGAAGGTTAATGTCTTCCATAGGAACAACCTGCGCATAGCCGCCGCCTGCAGCCCCGCCCTTTACTCCGAAAACAGGACCAAGTGACGGTTCTCTCAGTGCTGCAAATACATTTTTGCCCATTCTATGGAGTGCATCTGCCAGACCAACGGTGGTTGTTGTCTTTCCTTCGCCTGCCGGTGTAGGTGAAATAGCGGTAACCAGAACCAGCTTACCGTCAGGTTCATTCTGCCTTTCCTTAAGCAGATTGTAGTCAATTTTGGCCTTATACTTGCCGTACTGCTCGATATACTTCTCCTCGATACCAGCTTTTTCGGCGATTTCACTGATGTTAGTCATCACTGACTCCTGTGCAATCTGAATGTCGGTTTTGAATTCCATTTTCACATTTCCCTCCTCAAAATTCCTTGATTTACAGTTTATAAAATGTTTTTCAGAAAAGATTTTCTATGAATCGGCGTAATGCCGTATTTATCAATACCTTCGTAGTGAGCTTTGGTTCCGTAGCCTTTATTGCTGTCAAAGCCGTAAAAAGGGTACTGTTTGTGATATTCCGCCATAAGTCTGTCTCTGGTGACCTTGGCGATTATGGATGCGGCTGCTATGGAAAGACTGTTGGCATCACCTTTTATAATTGAAGTCTGGGGTATATCCACATCTTTCAGAGCTACTGCATCTATGAGAAGATGCTCCACCCCGGTCATTCCTTTTTTCTTAAGCTGTCTGTCTGCCTCTGCGACAGCTTCTGCCATAGCTTTTTTTGTGGCTTCCAGAATATTTATCTCGTCAATAACGTTATTATCGCACATTCCGATGCCCCACGCCAGTGCTTTTTCCTTTATGCGGTCAAAAAGCTCCTCTCTCTTTTTTTCGGAAAGCTTTTTGGAGTCGTCTACGCCAAGCACATCGAAGTCCGGCGGAAGTACTACACAGGCTGCCGTAACAGGCCCGGCCAGTGGTCCTCTTCCTACCTCGTCTACTCCTCCAATATATGTGACTCCTTTTTCTCTCAGGTCACGCTCATAGGTCTGCATGGTTATGAGCTTTTCCTCAAGGAGTTTCTGTCGTTCTGCCTTAGTCATCTTCTGTTACCGCCTGTCCGTCATCAGCTGCCTTTTCTGGCTGAACTTTTTCCAGAGTAATGCGACCTATCTTGCCGCCTCTGAACTCGTCCAGAACCGTCTTGGCACATCTTTCGTAATCTATTCTCTTTCCCGGCAGTATGAAGCCTCTTTTCAGAGCTATGGCTTCCATATTTTCCAGACCGTCCTCACTGAGACTATCCAGTTTGTATCTCTCCATGAGCAGCTCAGGGTAATCTGCCGCCAGCACCTTGATTAGCTCCAGCGCCAGGGTGGCCATATCGAGAATTTCATCCTTTATGGACCCACAGAAAGCGAGGTTAAGTCCAACCTCCGGGTCCTCGAACTTAGGCCACAGAATTCCCGGTGTGTCCAGAAGCTGCATACCGTTTTCCAGGGCCAGCCACTGCTTGCCTTTGGTAACTCCCGGTCTGTCCCCTGTCTTGGCGCTTTTTTTGCCCGTCATACGGTTTATCAGCGACGACTTGCCTACGTTAGGCACGCCCACTATCATCATCCTCAAAGGTTTTTTTCTTATCTGATCTTTATTCTTTTCATCCTGAAGTCTGGTCAGTGTCTTAAAAAGTTGATTTACCCCCTGGCCGCTCATACAGTTCATCTGAAGGACTATGCTGCCGTCCTTTCTGAACTCGTCAGCCCATTGGGCGTTGGCGGTATCGTCGGAAAGGTCGCTCTTATTAAGTACTACTATTCTCTGTTTACTCTTTACCAGATCATCTATAATAGGGTTGCGGCTTGAAACCGGGATTCTGGCGTCGATAACCTCAATTACCAGGTCAACCATCTTAAGGTTTTCCTGTATGAGCTCCCTCGTCTTTTTCATATGTCCCGGATACCAGTTGATGTTTTCAATCACCGTATGCCACCTCCTTTTTTAATTTTTAATCTGCCGGTTTAACTCTATAATTTTTACTTATCGTCCTACGGCTTCAGAATGTTGTAAAAAAATCTGTTTCCCGGCTGTTTTTACAACATTCTACTATTCACGGGCAGATGGCCAATGCGTACATGATTGAAAGGTTGTATAAAATCTATGATTCCATCTAAATTTACAACCTGTCTCCTTGGAACGTTGTAAAATAGGCTGGGGTCAGGCATTTTTTACAACGCAGGCCCTCTGTTCAGCATGTCTTCCTCGCTCCAACTTGTGCTATGTTGTAAAACTCCGCAGTTTCTTAGATTTTTTACAACGCCAGTAAAAGGTTTCTTAATATTCAATCAATGATGCAAGGGCATCTCTACCGCTTTAGTATAAAAAAGGGGAATCAGCACGATTCCCTGTCAAAAGCTATTATTAAGCAATTACCACTCTTTTTATACAGTGTTTTAATTACTTTAGTTCTTGTCATCGCAATTGTTTCCGTTTCTGCACTGGACCGCTTATACGGTTCCACGTTAATCTCTACTTATTTTACATAATAATGGTGTAAGTTGTCAATAAAAAAATTGCTAAAAAACTTTCCTCCTTCCTGTGACATTTCCCCTATCTCAGATGTATAATAGGTGAAATGCATTTCAGTTTCATGCAAAGAGGAGCATAGCAAGCGCATAACAGGAGCAGAACATGGTCATTAACATGAACAGTCTGGAACCGGTGTACGAAAAGTATAAAGACAATATTTTCGCCATCGGTTTCAACTATTTCAAAAACTCCATAGAGGCAGATGACGTGGTGCAGGAGACCTTTCTCAAGCTGGCCCGCTCAGGCAAAGACTTCGAAAACGAAGAACACCTTCGAAACTGGCTTATCCGGGTAGCCGTCAATGAGTGCAAAAGGGTAAGCCTTTCCTCCTGGATAAAGAAGAAAGTCAGTCTGGAGGAATACTCCGGACAGATAGATTTCGAGACACAGGAAGAAAGCCGGGTTTTCACCGCCGTCATGAGCCTGCCAAAAAAATATCGGCAGGTAATCCACCTTTACTACTATGAGGACTACTGTACAGCGGAAATAGCAGACATACTCGGAATCAGCCGGACTGCCGTAACAACCCGCCTGCTCCGCGGACGCGAAAAATTAAAACAGGATTTACTGGAGGTATGGAAAGATGAATAACAGGGAACTTTATAAGCAGACTTTTTCCCACCTTCACACGGACCGTACCCTGGATCCGGAAGGAGTGAAAACTAAAATGCAGAAAAACAAAAATATGACAGGACTGCGCTGCACCCGGCGCATTCTGGTAACCGCCATCATCATGACGCTGGTGCTGGCCATGGCCGGTATAAGCTATGCAGCTACTGACGGGGCAGTACTGGACAGCATCATGGTATGGATAAACGGTCATCCTGCCGGAGAAGGTAAGGTTACCGTGGATGAAAACGGTGCTTATACTGTGCAGTTACAGGAAGGGGATAAAGTTGAAATACAAGGCAACGGATGGTCTTCTGAAGCACAGATTGGTGACATGGAAGGTGACCTATCCGTTTCCAATTCCGAGTCAGAGGATGGGCTGAGCGTAGAAAGCACTTTAACTATCAATAAAGTCTCGTCTGAAGATTAACAGAAACAAAAAAGTCCTTGGAATCCCAAGGGCTTTATTGTTTGTCTTATAGACTATTTTTCATCTTTAGTCTTGATCTTAGCAGCCTTACCTGTTCTTTCTCTCATGTAGTTCAGCTTAGCTCTTCTTACGTCGCCGCGTCTTACTACTTCGATCTTCTCAATCTTAGGTGAATGAAGCGGGAAAGTCTTTTCAACGCCTACACCTGATGAAATTTTTCTAACAGTGAAAGTTTCGCTCACTCCGCCGTTCTGTCTCTTTAAAACGAAGCCTTCGAAAACCTGAATTCTTTCTCTGTTACCTTCTTTAATTTTGATGTGTACCTTTACAGTGTCACCCACACCAAACGCAGGGATATCATTCTTCTCATATTCCTGAGTAATTGATTTCATTAAATCCATTATCTGTTCCTCCTTCCCTCCAAGACGTTCGTGGCGAAGCTATGCCAGAGGACCGCCCGTAATAACCTTTAATATTTTATCACCCAAGCCCCTCTTTGGCAAGAACTTTTTTGTGATATTTACACTTTTATTCAAACTTTTTTCCTGATGCGGCGCATTCGGCATATTCTACGCACGTGGATGGGCTTTATCGTAGACATCCTTGATTCTGTTCTTCGTAACCG
>CAZUFU010000077.1:0-7886 GCA_964619875.1 uncultured Oscillospiraceae bacterium | reverse complement strand
TATGAACCGGACGCTCTAGCCAACTAAGCTACACCGCCATAAATCAGCTACCAAAATCACTGCAAGAGTTATATTACCAAAATAACTGCCTGATGTCAACACATTTTTTATTTTTTTTATAGAAAAAATGTTCGCTTTTATCATTGCTAAAATACATATTTAGTTGTATACTGAATTGAAATTTAAATTCAGATTTCGGAGTTGATAATTCTAAAATGAAAAAAAATGAATACTTTCTGGTAAAATATGAAAACAGAAACCATAGCTCAGATGCCATCTGGGCTTTTTGTGATGCTTTTAAATAAATGACGGAGGACACATGAAATGATCGAACTCAGACACTTAAGAAAGGAATTCGAGGATGTTACTCCTCTTGAAGATGTCAACGTCACCATTAATTCCGGCGACGTTATTTCCGTAATCGGTCCATCGGGTACAGGAAAATCCACGCTTTTGAGATGCATTAACATGCTCGAACCGCCGACATCAGGTGAAATTATCGTTGATGGACAGGTTATCAACGACGGAAAATGTGATTTAAATGAAATAAGAAAGAAGATGGGAATGGTTTTCCAATCCTTCAATCTCTTCGGTCATCTTACTGTAATTGAAAATATCATGAACCCTCAGATCACTCTTCTGGGGCGTTCACGTCAGGAAGCCTATGACAAGGCGATGTACCTTTTGAATACTGTCGGTCTGAGTTCCAAGGCCTTCAACTACCCTGAGGACCTTTCCGGCGGTCAGCAGCAGAGAATTGCCATTGCGAGAACTCTGGCAATGGATCCTGATATCATTCTTTTTGACGAGCCTACAAGTGCTCTCGACCCGGGTATGATAGGTGAAGTACAATCTGTAATCAGAATGCTTGCCAAGTCAGGCATCACCATGATGATTGTCACTCACGAAATGGACTTTGCAAGGAAAATATCAAACAGAGTGCTTTACATGGATGAAGGTGGTATTTATGAAGAAGGTACTCCAAAGGAAATCTTTGAAAATCCAAAGAAGCCTAATACAATCAAGTTTATCAAGAGACTCACATCTCTTACATATAAAATCGAAACAGATGATTACGACTTTACTGAAGCATACGACGAACTTCAGCAGTATGCCGAAAAGCTTCTTATTGAAAACGAACGTATCAGTAATCTTCAGATTGCTCTTGAAGAAATCGTTGTCAATAACATCATGGAGTCAACGGATCATCCGGATGTTCTGGTAAGAGTCGACTACTCAGAAAAGCACGACATTCTTACCCTCACTATCAGGTACAAGGGAGAGCACCATGATCCGAAGGATTCCGATAATGAACTGTTCCTTGAAATGCTGGACGAGCCTACAACGGAACTGATTGACCGGATAATCCAATCGGAAGATGATGTCTACAACAACTTTATTCAATTGACTTTCAAATGGGAGGAGGCATAATATCATGAAAAAAACCACAAAAAAATATGCTTCTCTCGTGCTCATGCTTCTGGTGGTATTTGTTATGCTCTTCGGCACAATGTCCACAGCATATGCATCAGAGTACAAAAAAATTGAAGACTTAAACGGAAAGAAAATCGGTGTTCAGACCGGCTGCCTCTATGAAACACATATCACAGATGAGTGCCCTGATGCCGAAATCAAGTATTTTACAATGCCCCAGGACATGATTCTGGCTCTTAACTCACAGAAAATCGATGCATACCTAATTGAAGAAGTAGGTTACTATGCTACAGCCGCTGTACACCCTGAGCTTGCTACTCTGGAAGAAAGTGCCGGCCTCTGTGAAGCTGCGGTAATCATAGGTAATAATGACAAGCAGGAGAGACTCCTTGGAGAAATCAACGAATTCATTGCAAAGCACGGTCCTGAAGGTGACGGAATGCTGGATGAAATGTACACATACTGGGTAAAGAATTTCGATGCAGAAACAAGCAGAACGGAGCAGGGCGGCTTCACCGGTGAAAACGGAGAACTGATTATTGCATGCGAAGGCGGTTATGAACCATTTTCCTATGTAAACGATGAAGGGGACTGCGGCTATGACGTTGACTTCATGTACAGATTTTGCAGAGAATACGGCTATACACCGAATATTCAGAGAGTTGCCTTCGAATCCATAGCACCAGGTGCTGAATCAGGGAAATACGATATCGGTCTTAACATTATCTTAAGTGATGAAAGAGATGCCAATGCATGCCTTTCTGACGTGTACTACACATGTGATATTTTCATGGTAGTTCCCGGCGAAACAGATGAAGGTGCCGGTTTCATCGCAAAGATGAAGGAAAATTTTAATAATACATTCATTAAGGAAAGCCGCTGGAAGCTTTTTGCATCAGGTGCAGGCACTACCTTGCTGATTACATTAAGTTCCATCATCCTTGGAACTGTAATCGGTTTCGCAGTATTCATGCTCTGCCGCAAGGGTAACAGAATCGCCAACGGAATAACAGACGCAACACTCTGGCTTATTCAGGGAATGCCTACGGTACTCCTTCTGATGATTCTTTACTATATCATCTTCGGTTCAACCAGATTGAGCGGCACTATCGTTGCCATCGTCGGATTTACGCTTATCTTCGCATGCTCAATGTATGATATGCTTTCAGTTGGTTTCGGTGCCATCGGAAACGGTCAGTATGAAGCAGCCACCGCACTGGGTTACAATGACAGGCAGAGCTTCTTCAAGATTCTCCTTCCGCAGGCAGCAAGACACTTCCTGCCAATTTACAAAAACGAAGTTGTCACATTAATCAAGGAAACTTCAGTTGCAGGCTATATTGCTATCCAGGACCTTACGAAGATTTCAGACCTTGTAAGAGCGCGTACTTATCAGGCCTTTTTCGCTCTGATATTTACAGCCATCATCTACTTTATAATTTCCGGAGCACTGACAAGAATCGTCGGAATAGTGGAAAAGAAGATTGATCCTAAGAGACGCCCGAAGGACAAGATTCTCGAAGGAATCACAGTTGAAGAATAAGACAGGATTTGTAATATAAATAAAAGCAGAAGCGCCTCGTTAGAGGCTGTCTTCTGCTTCTTTTATTGTGTCATATCCATAGAGTTCAACCATGATTTGCTGATTAATCAGTGAGAGAGATTTTCCCTCGGTTAAGAGCCGGTCGATATATTCTGAATAAAGCCTGAGAAGTTCCACAGGATATGTGGAAAGTTCTCCTCGGGCGTAGGTTTCCATGGATGTGAAACCTGATGCATCACCTTCCGAGGTTATAGGTCTGCCCGCTCCTGACAGCTTAGGATAGAGGTGTGAAAATTCAGTCTCCCAGCGAACCATGGTATCTGCAATTTTATCAATAAGTGAAAGGCAGTATTCTGATATCGATGGAAGAAAAGGCTCGATTTCACGCCTATAGTACTCGGGATGGGTAAACTCCATCATGCGGGCATATTTTTCGCTGACAAGATTGCGGCCTTGAATCAGAGCATCTTCGGCAAAATCAAGATAAAAATCCACCATTTCATCTGACCAGCTGCCGTACTGACTGAACCTCATGATGTAAAATGTCTCGAAATCGTCCTGACAGGAAGCTCGACCGCCGATGTTTTCAACCTTCTGGAACATCTGCCATTCCAAATCTATTATTCTTTCAATTTTAAGCTTTTTTTCTTCTGTAATAACCATTTTCTACCTCTCGATATCTGCCATGGGCGGCAATGAAGCGATTTCCGGATCTTTAATTCCCGACATGATATCGTTAAGATGATCCTGCAGGAAAGCGCTTTTTTTCCGGGAAAATTTCTGTCTGTTAAGCTCCTCAGCCACAGCAATGCAGATACTTTCTGTTACATTAAAGGCAAGATCGTATGCTTCGTGCATCCCTCCCCCGGTAATCATATGAGGAACTTCCCAGATTCTTTCCAGAAGAGGGCAGCATTGTGTCAGATGCTCCAACCCCATTGCACTATGGAAAGCCCATTTATAAAAAGGGGTGTAACGCCGGTTCAGAAGGTGAATCATTGAAAGGGTGGCTTCTGCAAATCTGGCCGCAGCAAGGGATACAGCTGTTATATCACGGCGTTTTATACTTCGGAGCAGATTGTACTGACCGGACTGGGACATGACGGCGGCTCTGGCTGCCAGCTTTTTGCGCAGAGCATCTTCAGGATAGAAGTCCAGAAGGCGGCTGCGAAAAGCTGTAAACAAGCCCGGAGAATCATCAAAAACTTCACCGTTGGTGCATACAGCAAGCCTGCTTTCGGGTATAAGAAGCCAGTCAAAGGCTCTTTCGGGGACTTTATCTGTTCCAAGAAATCTTTCGTAGAAGCCGCCTATAGAAAAAACTCCAACCCGCTCTGCACCCTCGGCAGTAATCAGAACATCAGGCAGGCCGAATTCCTGAAAATTACGGGGCAAATTGTCATAGGCAGCCTGAAGGTCTTTGCCGGATGCTGCATAGTCATCGTCCGAAAGCCATATACAGAATCCGGGACCGAAGTCGTGATCTTGCGATATTTCGTCATCAAATCCGAAACATTGGGAACCTTCACCTACAAGACCGAAGGCCATTTTCCCCTCAAGGTGAGGAAACTCCCTGGTAAGACAGGGAGCATATTTCTCATAATATTTTTTTGAAAGGGCAAGTCCGTTCATATTTCAATCCTTTTCTTTATGTCCGCAGCGGTCTGCTGGAGAGAAACTGCCTCTTCATTACTGCCCAAAGCTTTGAGGCACAGTGCCAGATTTTCGCACAGCACCGCGTAGCTCATGTTATCTGTACCGTAATCTCTCTCGGTAAGTTTCATGGCCTCCTTAAACAGTATGGCAGCCTTATCGTAATCGGATTCTTTGTAATATATTTCCCCGAGAGTGCATACTGCGCCTGCATAGTGTACATCGCTGTCTCCGGACTCTGATATAAACAGGTCAATCGCTTTTTTAACAGTAACCTTCGCTTCGTTCATCTGTCCCGTAGCGAGATAGACGTTGGCAAGATTGCTGTATGTGATTGCAATCTCGATTTCGCTCTCTTCAAGGCCCTTAAGGATAAAGAGGGCCTTTTCAAGATACTCCTGTGCCTGAGGATAGTCGCCCAAATCCTGACATAGAAAGCTCATATTGTTAAAGAGCGTGGCTAGCCTGTAATCTGTTCCAAGGCCGATTTCGGCGAATATTTCGGCAGCATCTGTGTAGAGGTTAAGTGCCTTTACCACATCTCCTGCCATGGTATATGTGGTGGCAAAGTTTACAAGAGTAGTGCCGTAGTGTTCACTTCTTTCAAGGCCCATTTCACGCATTAGCCTGAGAGCTTTCTCATACAGAGGGATACCCTCGGAATATCTCGAAACAGCTCTGTAGTAGCCGCCAAGCTCGTTGCAGACTGTAATCACAGCACCGGCATCCTTTTCAGCTTCTGCCTGAGCCAGTGTGCTCTTCATAAACTCTTCCGCCTCGGCAATTTTCTTTTCCTCAAAAAGCTTGTCCACCTGATAATAAAAATTGTTCATTTCCATATGTATATGTTCTCCCGTATTTTGCCGGCTGCTTTTTAATTCTCCATAATTTCATGAATAAGCTTTTCAAGATCTTCTCTGCAGCCGCCGCATTTAGTGCCGGCATTGGTTGTCTGGCAGAGAACCTTAAGATCTGTTATTCTGTCTTTGCGTATTGCATCCTCAACTTCTCCGCGTGTTACCCCGCGGCAAGGGCATATTACGTACTCTCTTGATGTTTTATCAGCCATATTTATCCTCCTGTTATCATAGGAAATGTCAGATGTTTGTGACAGTTTCCTGAAATTTTCTCTATTTCATACTATACCACAAGATATGATGTATGCAACATTTGAATTTTTTGCACTTATGTGGTAAAATAAACTATTACAAATTTTATAGGAAAGAGATGAAATACAGATGACAAAGGTTGATATTTTTTCAGGATTTCTGGGCGCAGGCAAGACCACGCTCATCAAGAAACTTATAGAGGAGGCTTATAAAGGCGAACAGGTGGTTCTCATTGAGAATGAGTTCGGAGAAATAGGCATTGACGGGGGATTTCTGAGGGATGCAGGAGTTGAAATAAACGAGATGAATTCCGGTTGCATCTGCTGCAGCTTAGTGGGAGATTTCGGAAAGGCGCTGGAAAAGGTGCTTGACCAGTTCCATCCGGACAGAATCCTTATAGAACCCTCTGGTGTGGGCAAGCTGAGCGACATAATCCAGGCCGTAGAGGATCTTGATCTGGACCACGTAAAGCTTAACGGATTTACTACAGTAGTTGATGCCAAGAAGGCAAAGATATATATGAAAAACTTCGGTGAATTCTACAATAATCAGGTGGAACACGCAAGTTCCATAATTCTCAGCCATACAGCCGGTATGGACGAGGAAAAACTGGAGAAGGTTGTGGGGCTTCTTCGTGAGCACAATGACCACGCTGTAATAATCACCACCGACTGGGATGCTCTCGACGGCAAACAGATTCTGGCCGCAATGGAAAGAAGAGATACCATCGAGGAAGCCCTTCATCATCTCGAGGAAGAGCACGAACACGAGCATGAGCATCACCACCACGACCATGACCATGAGCATGATGACCACTGTTGCTGCGGCCACGACCATGATCACGAGGAGCATCATCACGACCATGACCACGATCATGACCACGAGGAACATCATCACGACCACGACCATCATCACGACCACGAGCATCATCATGACCATGACCATGATGAACACTGCTGCTGCGGCCATGATCACGACCACGAAGGACACCACCATGCAGATGAAGTCTTTGACAGCATAGGCATTGAGACGACCAAGAAGTTTACAATTGAAAAAATCAGGGAAGTGCTGGAAGCAATTGAAGACCAGCACGAATATGGCTTCGTTCTCCGTGCCAAGGGCATCGTAGAGGGTGCAGACGGACAGTGGATTCACTTCGATTATGTACCTGGTGAACCTGATGTAAGAAACGGCAGTGCTGAGGTTACAGGAAGGATCTGCGTAATCGGAACTGATATCGACGAGGACAAAATTCGCAAGCTGTTCCAGTTGTAATATCAGATATATTCAAGAATATACTAGGGCGGCACACTGGGTGCACTGCGTTTTATGCAAAAATGTCACGCGAAACCCGAAATCGTTGAAAATAAAGTGCAAAAAAGACACAACGAAAATGATGGCACTTAATAAAATGGAATGATATGGAATAATATACATTTATATTACATAAATGTATGCGTTTTCGCTGGTTTGGAGCTGTAATTGTTATTCAAGACGTACCTGAAATCTTCAAAAAGTCTTTTTTGCAATTATTTATGCGGGTTTCAGCGATTCAGGTGACAAAAATGTATAAAACCGGAGGTAAACCAAAAGTAAAATGGATAAATAAGAAATTCAAGGAGATCCGATAAATATGATTCAGAAAAAAGAGATACCTGTATACCTGTTTACAGGGTTTCTGGATGCAGGCAAAACCACATTCATACAGGAAACCATGGAGGACCCGGCATTTAACGACGGACAGAGAACATTACTCCTCGTGTGCGAGGAAGGGGAGGAGGAATTCAGCCCTGTTAAATTCGCATCGTCAAATGTGAAGGTGGTGACTGTAGAAGACGAAGAAGAGCTCACTGCAGCGTTCCTCGAAAAACTGCAAAAGGAGAGTCGCTGTGAAAAGGTTGTAATAGAGTACAACGGAATGTGGCTTCTTGACACATTATACAATAACATGCCGGAGGGCTGGGTTGTGTATCAGGAAATGACATTCGCTGATGCAGGGACTTTCATCATGTATAACGACAATATGAGAAACCTCACCGTGGACAAAATGAAATCCACCGAGACCATAGTATTCAAGCATTTCACCAAGGCTATGGACAAGATGCCGTATCACAAGATTGTACGTACCATAAACAGACGCTGCGATA
>CAZUFU010000076.1:0-7895 GCA_964619875.1 uncultured Oscillospiraceae bacterium | reverse complement strand
AATCTGCCCGAATAAAATTTCCGTTCCTACGGTTAAAATTGCGGTTTTCATTTTTTAAAACCCTCTCTCTATTTCATTGAAAATACCTGTTTGTTCTGTACCACGTACTCTACTCCGGAGTAAACCGTCATAACCAGAGAAGCCCACAGGAAAATCTGTGCAGCCCAGTAAAGCGGCGCAAAATCAGGCCATGCAGGCACCAGAAGAAGCAGCGGCACGGCTATCATCTGAAGAACAGTCTTGATTTTTCCGCTCATTCCTGCTGCAACTACTATTCCTTCTGAAGCAGCTACAGTTCTCATTCCTGCTACAGTAAATTCTCTTGCGAGAATAATTATGAACATCCAGGCGGGCACATACTGCGGTATCATCAGACAAAAAGCCGAATAAACCAGCACTTTATCGGCCAGCGGGTCCATAATCTTTCCGAAGTTCGTTACCAGATTGTGTTTTCTGGCTATCTTTCCATCCAGCATATCTGTTAATGACGCTAAAATGAAGATGACAAAAGCAATCAGATAATACTCAAGCATATACGCAGCTATAAAAAACGGTACTGCTATAACTCTTCCGATAGTTAATTTGTTTGGTAAATTCATTTTTTATACCTCCCTGCCAACTAAATCATAATCAAATGCATCCTCAACCAGAACACGTACTATATCTCCCGGCCTCAATTCACGCTCCGAAGTAAAAATAACGGAATTGTCGATTTCCGGGGCATCGTACTGAGTTCTGCCGATATAGCTTTCGTCCTCGTCTTTTTCTTCAACCAGAACGTCAAGCTCTTTACCAACCTTTTCTTTGTTGTATTCCAGTGAAATATCAAGCTGCCGGCGCATTATGGCGTCCAGTCTCTCCTGCTTGATTTCCTCATCTATCTGATTTTCCATCTCTCCCGCTTCTGTGTTTTCCTCCTGAGAATAAGCGAAAACTCCAAGACGGGCGAACCTGGTCTCCTCTACGAAATCAAGAAGCTTATCGAAGTCCTCTTCCGTCTCTCCCGGAAAACCTACAATAAGAGTGGTTCTTATGTGAATGTCAGGGATTGCAGCTTTCAGTCTTTCTATGGTTCCTCTGATGGATTCTTCTGTGGAGCGGCGTCTCATAGCCTTCAAAACGCTGTCTGAAGCGTGCTGAATCGGAATATCGATGTAATGACATACTTTCGGCTCTGAAGCCATTACTTCAATGAGCTCGTCGGTAATTCTGTCTTCATAACAGTACATCAGTCTTATCCACTGAATTCCGTCTACTCTGCAGACCTTTCTGACAAGCTCGGCAAGCCTTGGCTCTCCATAAAGGTCTCTGCCGTAATTGGTCACATCCTGGGCTATCAGTATCAGCTCTTTGCATCCTGCTGCAGCCAGTTCTTTTGCCTCTGCGATAACAGCCTCCTCAGGCTTGCTCCTGAATCCTCCGCGGATTTTTGGAATAATGCAGTAAGCGCAACAGTTATCGCAGCCCTCAGCTATTTTCAGTGTAGCTGTGTAAGGGTTTTCTCCCAGAATACGTTTAGGAGTCGACAGAATCTTATCGCAGCATCCACTTACTTCCTTTATTCTTTCTCCGCTATCTGATACAAGGTCAGAAAGCAGCTTAGGCAGACGCTCATATTCGTTTACACCTATGAAGCAGTCCACCTCGGGCATTTCATCATAAAGGTCATCTGCATATCTTTCGGAGAGGCAACCGGAGACCACCAGTTTTTTGCCTTCATCCCTATATGGCATCATATCAAAAATTCTCTCTATGGATTCCTTCTTGGCATCATTAATGAAGCCGCAGGTGTTCACCACGATTACGTCTGAATCCTCGGCAGTCTGAGAAATTTCAAAGCCTGCATCCGTCAGAACTCCTTTGGCCGCCTGAGTGTCATTAAAATTCTTGGGACACCCTAATGTTTCAAAAAATACTTTCATTATTCTCCTTCGTTTTCGAGATTATCCAGTTCCTCTTCGGTCATAAGCACCTGTCGAGGTCTGCTTCCGTCCTGTGGTCCGATTATGCCTCTTGCCTCCATCATATCCACGATCCGGGCAGCTCTGTTATAGCCTATTCTGAACCTTCTCTGAAGCATGGAAACAGATGCCTGTCCGCTCCTTACCACTAAATCTATGGCTTCCGGAAGGAGATCATCACTGTCGTCCATGCTTTCCTGGACGTTTGTTCTCTCTATTTTTGTAAGTATATCTTCATTATATGATGATGTGCCGTTTTCCACCTGGCTCTTTACGAAGTCTATAACCTTATGTACTTCTCCGTCGGTAACGAAGGTTCCCTGTACACGAATCGGCTTGCCCATGCCCATAGGGTTAAAGAGCATGTCGCCCTTTCCTACCAGTTTCTCCGCTCCCTGCATGTCCAGAATGGTTCTGGAGTCTACCTGAGAAGACACAGCAAAGGCTATTCTTGATGGAATATTAGCCTTTATTACACCTGTGATTACATCAACAGACGGTCTCTGTGTAGCCACGATGAGATGCATTCCTGCAGCTCTGGCCATCTGTGCCAGACGACATATGGACTCTTCTATCTGTGAAGGTGCCGCCATCATAAGGTCTGCAAGCTCGTCAATTATTATTACCACCTGCGGCATTACCTTTTCAGGTTCTTCATTGGCTCTTACATATTCGTTATATGACTCCAGGTCTCTTACACCTTCTTCGGCAAACTTTTTGTACCTGTCAGTCATCTCTGCAACGGCCCAGTTGAGAGCTGCAGCAGCCTTGGAAGGGTCTGTTACGACAGGAATCAGCAGATGCGGGATACCGTTATAGTTGCCCAGTTCCACCACCTTCGGGTCCACCAGAATCAGCTTGACCTCATCAGGGTTTGCCTTATAAAGAATACTTGTTATTATGCTGTTGATGCAGACAGACTTTCCTGAACCTGTGGAGCCTGCTATGAGAAGATGAGGCATGGATTTCAGGTCAGCCACTATTGCCTTTCCGCTGATATCTTTACCTACAGCGAAAGTAATCTTGGATTTACTGTTCTTAAATTCCTCTGAATCTATTATCTCCCGAAGCCTTACCATGGTGACGGCATCGTTTTCAACTTCAATGCCTACAGCAGCCTTTCCAGGAATAGGGGCCTCGATTCTTATAGATCTGGCCTCAAGGTTCAGAGCGATATCGTCTGCCAGTCTTACAATGCTGTTTACCTTGACTCCTACAGCCGGTTGAATTTCATATCTTGTGACAGTAGGTCCCTGAGTCACCTGGACTACCCTGGCATCAACGTGGAAATTTCTGAGAGTTTCCTCTAGCTTCTGAGCCTTGGCTGCAAGCAGGCTGCTGTTGGTTTTAGCACCTCCCACAGCACGTTCCAGCAGGCTGATCGGCGGTTTTTTATATTTCTTAACTGCCTGAGGCTGGTTAAGTTCCTCTTCTGTAAGCATTGCCTCACGGGCTTCCTTATTGGAAATCTTCTCAACATTCTCTCTGGCCGGTGTGCCTGTCACTGCTGCAGTCTGAACAGTTTCTTTCACTGCGGGCCCCTGTGCATTATCAGGCGTAAGCCCCATTGTTCCCGACGGAACAGCGGCCTCAATACCTTCTATACCGAATCCGGCCTCAGTCTGTCTCTTGTCCTCAAGACCTGTGGTAGATGATTTCTGTCTTCCGAAGAGACTGTCATCGTTCATATATTTTAAAATGCTGCTTTTCTTTTCCGGTGTCAGCGGCACTGCAGCCTGACTTGGAGGTATGTACTCAGTCTGAGGCTGACTGCTGGTGACAATCTTTATTTCATGCTGAGGCGACGGCGGCGGAGTGTCAGTTTTCCCGGCGGCAGACGCCTTAGGCAAAGTCTTCATTGCAACCTGAACACCTTGTTCATCCTCTGTTTCAAGGTCAAGGTGAGCGTTTTCCTTTATGAGACGTCTTTCCTCCATCTTCTCACCTATTTTAGCAAAGAATCTGGAAACCGGCGTATTTATAAGGAGCAGCAGACAGATAAGAGTCACAACCACCGTGAAAATCCAGCAGCCGCTTTTGCCAAGCCACATTATAAGCACCGAACCTATTACCATACCCAGGAAGCCGCCGGAAAGCAGCTTTTCACCTGAAAGGTAGAATCCTTTTACTTCCTCCATGGACCAGACGATTTTTTCCGGATCGATGAACCTGATTGAATTCATTGTACAAAGCATAAGCAGAATTACAAACAGCAACAATATGGTTTTTACTGAGAAATGCGATGTCTGCCTTGCAAATAGCAGAATGCCGAACACAATAAGATAAAATGGCAGCACATAGCCCATAAATCCGAAGAGCCCCTTGAGACAGAGGTCAATCAGTTCGCCCAGTTTGCCGGCGCCTCCTGTAAATGAAGCCACTATAAGAAATACACCGATTGCTATGGTGATTATCGCCCATATCTCGTCGATAACCCGCTTATCAGCATTCTTTTTTGCCTGTATCTCCTGTGCCTTGGCTTTTGCTTTGGAGTCTGTCTTTCCTTTTGTAGTTTTATTCTTTGAGCCGGGCGGTCTTCCCGGTCCTCTCTTGGTTTCAGCCATTTTAATATCTCCTGCCTGTTCTGTGATTTGTCCCCGTTATCACTTGTTTATACCTCATGCACGTTTATGCAAAAAAACTGTAAATTACTACGGCTGCACCCAGTGCCCACACGTAGTAGGAGAAATAACTCAGCTTTTTGTCAGATACGATTTTTATCATTGTCTTAATAGCAATAAGACCTGAAACCGCTGCCACGACCATTCCCACCAGAACCGGTCCCAGCTGCGCCATATCCATGCCCGCCTCTATTGCATCCGGAGCCTCCATAACAGCAGAACCCAGAATCGACGGTATGGAAATCAGGAAAACGAACTTAACTGCAAATTTCCTGTCAAGGTTGCAGATAAGGCTTCCAAAAAGCGTTGAGCCTGATCTGGAAATTCCCGGACAGATGGCGATTCCCTGAACCGTACCTATAAACAGAGCGTTGCGAAAATTCATTCTGTCGATTCCCCTGCTTGAATTTCCCGTTCTCTCTGCAAGAATCAGCAGGAATCCTGTAATTATCAGGCCGACACCTATAGGCAGCACCGAAGTATAAAGCTTATCGAACAGGTCGTTGAACAAAAGACCTATTACAGCTGTAGGAATAGTAGCCACAATAATCATCACTCCCAGCTTTCTTACCGGTCGTTCTTCCAATCTCAGACCCTTTCCTGCAAAGAGATCCTTTACAGTGAGGCAAAGCTCCACTATGAGCTCCCATATGTCCTTCCAGTAAACTATAAATACGGAAATAAGTGTTCCCACATGCAGCAGAACTGCAAACAGAAGCACTTTGTTTTCGTCAATACCAAACCACTGCTGAAGCAGTGCCAGATGACCGGAACTGCTGATTGGCAGAAACTCGGCCAGGCCCTGCACCAGCCCCAAAATAACCGCTTCGAAATATGTCATGTTATCCTCCTAAACTGACTGTACTAAAACTTTTTTCCGATATATCCCTTTGCCTTAAGAGTTTCAGCGCAGAGTATCGCTCCGCCTGCCGCACCCCTTATTGTATTATGTGAAAGTCCGACGAATTTATAATCGTAAATGCTGTCCTCTCTGATTCTTCCGATAGAGATTCCCATACCCTTGTCTCTGTCTACATCAGCTTTTACCTGAGGTCTGTTATCATCCTCGAAGTATTTGATAAACTGCTCAGGAGCCATAGGAAGTCCGGCCTCCTGCGGGAATCCTTTATAGCTTTCAAGCTTTTCTATGAGCTGTTCCTTGGTCGGCTTCTTTCTGAATTTAACAAAAGCTGCAGCCGTATGACCGTTCAGTACCGGAACTCTCAGGCACTGACATGTAATCTTCGGTTCTTCTGCCTTTACTATTACTCCGTCTTCAATTCTGCCCCATATTCTGAGCGGCTCCTGTTCGCTCTTTTCTTCTTCACCGCCTATATAAGGAATAATGTTTTCCACCATTTCAGGCCAT
Source organism: uncultured Oscillospiraceae bacterium (assembly GCA_964619875.1). Lineage (GTDB taxonomy): Bacteria > Bacillota > Clostridia > Peptostreptococcales > Anaerovoracaceae > SUG1106. The sequence goes on along the minus strand of CAZUFU010000076.1, from coordinate 1,944 downwards.
GCTTTAAAGTCCTTGCCTGCACCTGAAATAGCCTGATAAGTTGTAATTACACATTCATACGGCTCGAATTCCTTCCATGCGTTAAGTGCAGGAACATAGCTCTGAATGGAGCAGTTGGGCTTGACAGCAATGAAGCCGCGCCTTGTTCCCAGTCTTTTTTTCTGGTGTTCAATTACCTCGAAATGCTCAGGGTTGATTTCAGGAATCACCATCGGCACATCCGGTGTCCATCTGTGGGCACTGTTGTTTGAAACTACAGGAGTTTCAGTCTTCGCATATGCTTCCTCAATTGCATTGATTTCTTCCTTTGTCATGTCTACTGCACTGAAAACAAAATCCACTGTGGATGCAACCTTTTCAACCTCGTTGACGTTCATGATTCTGATACTCTTGACTGCTTCAGGAATCGGTGTGTCCATCTTCCATCTCCCTGTCACAGCTTCTTCATATGTAAGGCCTTCACTTCTCGGACTTGCTGCGATGGTGGTTACTTCGAACCATGGATGATTTTCAAGCAAAGCGATAAAACGCTGCCCTACCATTCCCGTTCCTCCGAGAATTCCGACTCTTAATTTTTCTGACATTTCAATACCTCTCTTTATATCAATTTTTATTTTCGCTTTCCTAAGCACACTTAATAGTATATTTTAGCACTTTTTCTTTGATTTTTCAACAAAATCCCTTGCCTTGAATATAATAATTTATCAACATTTTTCGCAATAGTTCATCAGGAAAGGTGGTGTTATTATTTGACTCTTTTTAAAGGTGCAGCAACTGCACTTATTACGCCCTTCAAGGACAGCAAAATAGATTATGTGTCCATGGGAAAACTTATAGAATGGCAGATTGCAGAGGGTATTGACGCCCTTGTTGTCTGCGGAACCACAGGTGAAGCATCTACTCTTTCTCCTAAAGAAAAAATCGAATTAACGAAGTTTACAGTTGATCTTGTAGCAGGTCGTGTTCCTGTAATTGCAGGAACAGGTGGAAACTGTACGGAATCAGCTCTGGAGCTGTCTCTTGAAGCCGAAGAGACAGGCGCTGACGGTCTTCTCATCATAACTCCATACTATAATAAATGCACTGAAGCCGGCCTTATAACTCATTTTGAGAAAATTGCCGATGCAGTGCATTCCCCTATAATCATGTATTCAGTTCCTTCAAGGACAGGTGTGAACATGACCAGCGAAGCTGTGGCTGTACTTAAATCTCATCCTAATATAGTCGGCCTGAAAGAGGCTTCAGGCAATATTTCTCAGGTATGCCGCATTGCATCCCACATCAGCGAAGATTTCAATTTATACTCAGGAAATGACGATCAGACGGTGCCTATACTCTCCCTCGGCGGCCTGGGATGTATTTCAACTGTTTCTAATATCATACCTGCCCGCTTCAGCCGCATGATACATCATTATCTTGAAGACCGGGTAAGCCTGGCAGGTGCCGAACAGGTAGCATTAAAACCGCTTATAGATGCCGTTTTTACTGAGGTGAACCCTATTCCTGTCAAGGCTGCCTTGTACATGATGGGCATGTGCAATCTTGAATATAGACTGCCGCTGTGCCCACCGTCCAATAAAACTCAGTATCTGCTCTACGATGAGCTGAGCAGGAACGGGCTGCTGTCGCTATAGAAAAGGACCCGGGCAGGGTCCTTTCTTTGTACATTATACATTTGAGGCAATAAAATCATCATGACTTTTGATAAGCTTTTTTGTAAATTCACGAGCCTGTTCATCGGTCAGTGTGAAACTGCTAAGATGATTGCCATTCATACTGTTTCCATAGTCGTTAAGACAATCAAGCTCAATATACCAACTATCTGCCGATGCATCATTAACAAGTTTACCATAGTTACTTGTCCCAAGTTCTATGAAATCCCCATCACCCATATCTTTCTCTAGCAGAAAATATTAGGCTGTTTCCATCTTTCGTCTGTTTTGC
>CAZUFU010000075.1:0-7951 GCA_964619875.1 uncultured Oscillospiraceae bacterium | reverse complement strand
TGAAGTCATCTCCGATACCGCAGCCGAAGGCTGTTATCATATTCTTTATTTCTTCAGAATTGAGTATCTTATCAAGTCGTGCTTTTTCTACGTTGAGAATTTTACCTCTTAGAGGGAGTATGGCCTGGCGTTTTCTGTCTCTGCCGTCCTTGGCTGAACCGCCGGCGGAATCACCCTCGACAAGGAAAATCTCTGAAAGAGCCGGATCCTTTTCTGAGCAGTCAGCCAGTTTACCCGGAAGTGAAAAGCTTTCAAGAGCACCTTTTCTTCTGGTAAGGTCTCTTGCCTTTCTGGCAGCTTCACGTGCACGTGCTGCTCTTATACATTTTTCAAGAATAGTCTTTGCCTGAGCAGGGTTTTCCTCCAGGAAAGCAGTAAGATTCTCGTTTGTTGATGTTTCAACAAATCCTCTGATTTCAGAGTTTCCAAGCTTAGCTTTAGTCTGTCCTTCGAACTGAGGCTCGGCCAATTTTACTGAAACGATGGCTGTAAGACCTTCTCTTACATCGTCACCGCTTAAAGTGTCGTTTTCCTTAAGAATTTTGCTCTTCTTTCCGTAATCATTGAAAACTCTTGTGAGGGCACTCTTAAATCCGACGATGTGTGTACCTCCGTCAGTTGTATTGATGTTGTTTGCGTATCCCAGAACAAGCTCGCTGTAGCCATCGGTGTACTGCATGGCAACTTCCACTTCACAGGTTTCCTTGATTATTTCAAAATATATAACTTCTTGATGAATTGCATCCTTATTCTTATTAAGGAATTTGACAAATTCCTTTATGCCTCCTTCATAGTGATAGGTTTCACTCTTCTTTTTACCTTCTCTTTCATCCTTGAAGACGATTTTTATTCCTTTATTGAGGAAAGCCATCTCTCTGAGACGGTGTTCCAGGGTATCGTAATCAAATACGGTAGTCTCGGTAAAAATTTCAGGGTCAGGCCAGAAGGTTGTCTTGGATCCTGTTTTCTTTGACTCGCCTATTATCTCAAGCTTAGTCACAGACTTACCCTTTTCATAGCACTGCTTATATATCTTGCCGTTTCTCTTTATTTCAACTTCCATGTGAGTGGAAAGGGCATTTACTACAGATGCTCCTACACCGTGCAGACCTCCGGATACCTTATATCCTCCTCCGCCGAATTTACCTCCGGCATGGAGAACAGTATGAATAACCTCAACTGCAGGTATTCCCATCTTAGGATGATTGTCAACAGGCATTCCTCGCCCATCGTCCTCAACCACTATGGAGTTATCTTTCTGAATTGTAACATTTATGGTTTTACAGTATCCGGCTAAAGCTTCATCAATACTGTTGTCCACTATTTCGTAAACCAGATGATGAAGTCCTTTAGGACCGGTACTTCCGATGTACATACCGGGTCTTTTTCGTACAGCTTCAAGTCCCTCAAGAACCTGTATCTGCGCCGCATCATACTGTCCGTTTGTTTTTTCTTCCAGACTCATTTTTTCACCTTTCTTTTCTTGCATATAGATGCTTTTAGTGTACCACTTTTTGGGTCAAAATTCAATAGTAAACCATAAAAAAGAGATTTACATCAAAATTATAAAAAAAATCGCCCTGAGGGGCGATTTTAGTCTGAATTTTAATATAAAAATTCTATGAGATATATATGTTGTTTTTTACAGGATTTTCTTAAAATTTTCTACAGAAGAAGTTATAAGCTTTTTAAACTTAGGTGCAGCTATATTTGCAGCCTCCTGAACCTCTTCATGAGTGAGAGGTGTTTTGCTGATTCCTGCAGCCAGATTGCTCACAAAAGATATGCCGCATATTTTCATTCCCATATGATTTGCAGCAGTAGCTTCAACTGCCGTAGACATACCTACAACATCAGCTCCAATTCTTCCTGCCATTCTTATTTCTGCAGGCGATTCGAAGGCAGGTCCGGTGAATTGGCAGTAAACTCCTTCTTTAAGATCTATATTATTTTCTTTTGCAGCCTGTCTGATTATATCCTGAAGCTCAGGATCATAAACGTGACTCATATCAGGAAAACGTGTTCCGAGCTCATCTATATTTTCTCCTATTAAAGGATTAGGCACGAAAACGCTTATCTGATCAGTGATCATCATGAAATCTCCTGCTTTAAATTCAGGATTTAATCCTCCGCAGGCGTTGGTAAGAAAGAGAATTTTAGCCCCCATAAGCTTCATCAGTCTGGTTGGAAGAACAACATCTGTTACGGGATATCCTTCATAATAGTGAACTCTTCCTTTCATACATACAACCGGAACATCGCCCACATATCCGAATATAAATTTTCCGGCATGTCCGGGAACAGTTGAAACAGGGAAACCTTCAATATCATGATAATCAACTTCTCCTACAACTTCTATATCTTCAGCATAATCACCAAGACCTGAACCGAGAACTATGGCTACTTCAGGTCTGAACTTTGTAAAATCAAATCTTTTCTGCACACTTTCATAACATCTCAATAATTTTTCATAAATCTTATTCATGATATTCTCCTTTTTAATTACTTTCTACATTTCCATTTATTACGATAAATATGTTTTTTTCATTAAATTCCCCAAGAAGACTTTCTGACATTTCTGTAGTGGTTATAAAAAGCTGTACATCTTCAAGAGATTTTATCAGAAATTTCTGCCGCATAGAATCCAGTTCACTCATTACATCATCAAGAAGAAGTACAGGCTTTTCTCCTGTCTCATCTTCTATGATGCTTATTTCTGCAAGCTTAAGTGAAAGTGCGCAGGTTCTCTGTTGTCCCTGGGACCCGAAGTTTCTCACATTTATTCCGTCAATATAGAATTCCAGGTCGTCCTTATGAGGACCTCTTGTTGTAGTTCTCTGCCTTAGGTCATTATCACACGATTTTTTTAAAATTTCATAAAGGTCTTCTTTAAAATCAACATTAGGAGCGTATTTAATATTAAGATTTTCTCTTCCGTCGGTAATTTTGCCGTGAATCTCTGAACTTATAAAATCCAGTTTTTCTATAAATTCACTCCTGTGCCTCATAACCCTTTTACCGTATTCTGCAAGCTGCATATCCCATATATCAAGTATGGAAGGGTCAACAATCTCCTCTTTAAGATAGGTATTTCTCTGAAGAAGAACTTTCTTATAATTAGAAAGACTGTCATAGTATGAAGGTTTAATCTGACAAAGCTCTCTGTCTATGAATTTTCTTCTTTTTTCAGGCTCGTCCTTTACAATCTTAAGGTCTTCAGGTGAAAAAATTACAATGTAAACATTTTTAAGAAGCTCAGATGCTCTTTTTATCTTGACTCCGTCAAGCTTAACAAACTTTTTTCCTGCTCTGTCTATTATTATTTCAACGGAACCATCCATATCATTTCTTGATATTTCACAATATACTCTGGCAAAATCTTTTCCAAAGCCTATCATTTCAGTGTCACGGCTTGTTCTGAATGATTTTCCCATAGATGTTATGTATATTGATTCAAGCAGATTAGTCTTTCCCTGAGCATTCTGACCCAGAATAAAATTTACTTTGCTGTTAAAATCCAGCTCAAGTTCATTGTAATTTCTGAAATCTTTAATTTTAATATTCTTTATATACATTTTTAGTTATTTGTAATTCTTACAGGAAGAACTAAATATTCATATTCATCTCCGGAAACAGGTCTGATAAGGCAAGGACTTACGCTGCTGTTAAATAAAAGATTTATTTCTTCATCATCAATTACCTTTAAAGCATCAATGAGATATTTTGAGTTAAATCCTATTACCAGATCATTTCCTTCCTTTGAGATGATAACATCTTCTTTAACGTTTCCTTCTTCAGATTTAGATGTTATTTCAATATTGCCTGATTTTATATCAAGCTTAATCAGATTATTCTTTCCAACCTTTGCAAGAAGAGATGCTCTCTCTATGCTTTCCAGAAAATCATTTCTGTTAAGGATTACTCTTGTCTGACTTTCTTTAGGAAGAATATCTTCATATTTTACGAATTCTCCATCCAGAAGTCTTAATACAACTTTGGTATCATCTATTATAAATACAGCTTTCTTTTCGCTCATATAAAGATCTGCTGTTTCATTATCTCCTTCAGTTTCTGATATTATCTTAGCTATTTCATTAAATATTTTAGCCGGAATGATAATATTCTCTTCTTTTCCGTTTTTCATTGATTGTCTCGCAACAGCCATTCTGAAACCGTCGAGGGCTACCATATTTAATGAATTTTCTTTTATTTCAACAAGTATTCCTGTTATTACTCCTCTTGATTCATCTATGCTGGCTGCAAATGATGTCTTTCTTATCATTTCTTTAAGAGTTTCTTTTTCAAAAACTATTCTGCTGCCTTCATTTTCCAATGAAGTGAGCTTTGGAAATTCGTCAGAAGGAGAACCCACTATGTTAAATTCAGAATTAGAGCATTTAATTAATACGTTTCCATCAACGTCTTCTACAGTTATAATATCATTTGGAAGCTTTCTTATAATATCACCGAAAAGCTTTGCCTGTACTACAATTTCACCTTCTTCTGAGTTTTCGACTTCAAATGTTTTTTCTATTCCAAGGTCCAGATCAGAGGCGGACATAGTCAGAGTTCCGTCTGAATTTACCTTTAATAAAATTCCTTTCAAAATAGGAATTGTTGTTCTGGCAGTTACCGCTTTTGAAACTATGTTTAGAGATTTTGATAGGGTTTGCTGGCTGCAGGAAAATTTCATAAAATTACCTCCGGTTTTTTAATAATTATATTATTTTTATAGTAATAGTAGTAGTAGGTCCTGTGGAAACTGTGGATAACTTTTGTAACCCTTGAATTCACATTAAAAATTGTTGTTTTAAATCTGTGGAAAGGTTTTATTTTTTATCCTTTATTTTTAGATAAGTATTAGGATAATTTATTCTTTAATTTCTTCTTTAAGAGATTCTATGACATTTCTCAGAGTTTCATCTGCTTTGATATCATCTTCAATTTTTTCACATGCATATTTTACAGTGGTATGATGACGGTTTCCGAAATATCTTCCTATCTGAGGAAGTGAACTGTCTGTTAATTCTCTTATAAGATACATTGCCACCTGTCTAGGGTAAGCTATATTACTTGTTTTTTTGGCAGATTCAAGGTCACTTACCTTAATATTGTAATGATTGGCAACCTTCTTTTTTATCTTTTCAGGTGTTACTGAAATTTCAGTGTTTGTAATTATATCCTTTAGGATTCTCTTTGCAAAGGCCTTGTCTGCTTTTTCATTGAGAAGATGAGAGAATGAAACTATTCTCGTAAATGCACCTTCAAGTTCTCTTATATTATCTTTTATTTTTTCAGCAATCATACAGATAACATCATATAGATCGTCGTCAACTTCTATATTCATGTTTTCTGCTTTTTTCATAAGTATAGCTACTCTCGTCTCGTAATCAGGCGGCTGAATATCTGCAATGAGATTCCACTGAAATCTGGATTTAAGTCTGTCGTCAAGATTAACAAGCTTATTAGGTGCTCTGTCGCTGGAAATTATTATCTGCCTGTTTGAATCGTACAGAGTGTTGAATGTATAGAAAAATTCCTCCTGAGTGCTTTCCTTTCCTTCAATAAATTGAATATCATCTATAAGAAGAACATCAGCTTTTCTGTATTTTGATTTAAATTCGTTCATCTTCTGTTCTCCCAGAGCCCTTATAAGTTCATTGGTAAACATTTCTGATGAAACATAGAGAACGTTGAGATTAGGATTTTTTTCGAGAAGATATATGCCTATGGCATGCATCAGATGTGTTTTGCCGAGACCTGAACCTCCATAAATAAAAAGAGGATTATAAGCCTCTGAAGGAGATTCGGCCACCGCAAGAGCTGCAGCATGAGCATATTTATTGCTTCCTCCAACAACGAAATTATCAAAATTAAACTTAGGATTAAAAATCTTCTGTTTATTAAGAGCTTTTTTTGGTGGAGTAACTTTGACAGGACTATCTTTAGCTTCTTCTTTATCATATTCATCTGAATCTTTCAGAACTACACGATATTCGTCGTTGAGAACTGTTTTGAATGCATTCTGAAGATATGTCAGATATCTGTTTTTTATAGTTGAAATTATAAATTCTTTACCCTTATCTGAATTTACTTGTATGTAAACTATATTTAGACTATTGTCTATTTTTCGTATTTTTAAAGGCTTGAACCAGGTTTCAAAACTGATAGGTGTAGTGTTTTCTTTTATTATTTCAAGAACGCTATCCCATATCTTATCGTAGCTTGTCATATTTTTTCCCTCTTTTATTTTTATCTGTTACTCTATTTTATATAAAAAGTTATCCACAGGCAAGAGAAAGTTGTGGATAATAAAAAAATATTGAAAATTAATCTTTCCGCAGAGTTATCCACAGGCTTAGGATAAAGTTATCATAATATTGACAAACTGCAGTTTTTAAAGTATAATACTTGAGCGTATGTGCCCATTGGAATTTAGATCGGCACAATAAAACAATTCAGAAAGGAGACTTCGCACTATGAAAATGACTTATCAGCCAAAAAAGAGACAGAGAATGAAGGAGCACGGCTTCAGAAAGAGAATGTCCACTAAGAACGGCAGAAACGTTTTAAAGAGAAGAAGAGCAAGAGGCAGAAAGAAACTCACTGCTTAATATCTGCTTTGGCTTCAGAGAGCTAAAAAATCATGCTGAAAAAAAATGTTTTAAGGAAAAAAAGTGATTTTTCCTCAATTTATAATAAGGGAAAATCAGTGGGAGACAGGTTTATTGTGCTTTTTTATCGCAAAAATAATCTTCCCTACAACAGGACAGGCTTTTTGGCAAGTAAAAAAGTCGGAAACAGTGTTAAGAGAAACAGAGCAAGAAGGCTTATGCGTGAAAGCTACAGACATATTGAGGATAAGCTTCCTTCAGGTTATGATTTTATTATCATTGCCAGAAACACTATTAACGACAAGAAATGCAGCGAGGTGGAAAGATCTCTTGTTTCCGCCTTTAGAAGAACCGGAGTATTAAAGAAATAATGAAAAAACTGCTTATTTTAATCATAAGATTTTATCAGAAGTTTATTTCTCCTTTATTTCCGCCTACCTGCCGGTTTTATCCTACCTGCTCCACTTATTTCATTCAGGCACTGGAGAAGTATGGAGTTTTTAAAGGTAGTTACTTAGGAATTAAAAGAATTTTAAAGTGTCACCCATGGCATGAAGGTGGGTATGACCCTTTAAAATAATGGAGGAAATTAATGGGAATACTAGCAAAACCATTAGGATTTCTGCTTTCCTGGCTCTATAGTCTTATAGGAAACTATGGCATAGCTCTGATTATCGTTACTGTAATAGTTAAGCTTTGCCTTTATCCTGTATATGCAAAGTCCATCAAGTCAACTATGAAGATGAACGAAGTACAGCCAAAGATTCAGGAAATACAGCAGAAATATGCCAGGGATAGAGAGCTTATGAACGAAAAGCTCACAGAGCTTTATAAGGAGGAAGGCGTCAGCATGTATGGCGGATGCCTACCTATGGTAGTTCAGATGATCGTAATAATGGGTCTATTTGCTTTGCTCAGAAATCCTATGGCATACATTGATTCAGACAGTATGCTCTTTGCAATCCACGAACCTTTCCTTTGGATTCAGGATCTGGCCCAGCCGGATAAGTGGGTTCTTCCTATTCTTGCGGCAATAGCAACATTTATCGCTACTTCAATGTCACAGAATGCAGGAGGAGCAGGTGCTAGTGCTCAGCAGGCAAAAATGATGACTAACATCATGAAATACTTTTTCCCTATCATGATTCTGTGGATGGCAAGAAGTTATCCTGCAGGTCTTGCAATTTACTGGTTCGGAAGCCAGGTTATCCAGATATTCTATAATATCAGATTTGCAAAGATGAGAAAAGCAAGTGCCGAAAAAAGAGCTAAGGCATCTAAGAAAAAAGCAAGAGCATAAAACATTGGAGGAAAAAATTATATGGATTTTTCTGAGA
>CAZUFU010000074.1:0-7970 GCA_964619875.1 uncultured Oscillospiraceae bacterium | reverse complement strand
CTAGCTTTATTCAGTATCCTTTCATGCTCAAAGCCCGCTCCTTGCAATGGACGCGGGCTTTGCCAATGATCCGGGACCAACCACTGCAACCTCATTTAAGAAGCTGTGTCTGGTTCAGACCTGCATGGTAAAATTGTATTTTTGCGCATATCCGACGTGCGTCGAAGTATGCACCGGCTTCCCGGTTCCCTCGTCATATACTACGGAATCCGAAAAGAGAATGGTACTGTTCAGCTTGATCCTGAGCAGGCTTGCCGTCTCTTTATCTGCGCTGATGAGTCGAATTTTTCGCTGTCCAAACTGATTGTAGGGGCAGAAATTCTCCTCATGGGTTCTCAGCGTGCGATACATGGAGTCGTGTGCCAGATCAATATCGAGCAGATACGCATAATGCATTGGGAAATAGGTGGTTTCAATGACCACCGGCTGCTGATCTGCATAGCGCAGTCGGCGTATGTACACCACATGGAATCCCTTCGGCAATTCCAGCTGTTCCAATATCTCTTCCGGAGGATCATTGACAACCTCCGCATTCAACACAAGCGTGGAGACCGCCATACCGTTTGCTTCGCAGATTTCAGAAAAGCCCCTTCCTGTCTGACTGAAGTTACGCTGAAAATTACGTTGCAGCACAAAGGTTCCCTTGCCCTGTTTGCGTTCAAGCACATTCTCGTCTACCAGTTCGGAAACCGCTCTGCGAATCGTGATTGTGCTGACGCCATACTGTTGGGTGAGTTCTTTTTCCGAAGCAAGACGTCCGCCGGGTAGCAATTCACCGATGTGTATTTTGTTTAAAATGTCCTCTTTGACCTGAATATAAAACGGTACTGAACTGTCCACATTGACCATTCTTTAAACCTCGCTTATAAAACACACATTAGGAATCCCTCGTCCACAATCATTCAACGTACGATCTACGCTTCTGCCTCACATTACGCGAAGCGCATCATCCCGATAAATGTGGTACATTATTCCATAATATTATATCTTTTTTTCTTCCTATTGACAAGTTATATCAGTAAGTATTTTGTCAATAATCGAATTTCCACATATATCGACGGGTGCTCATGGGATGCTTACGCTCCACAGACAGCTTCTCCACATACATGCGGAACAACGGCGAAGTAATCAGCGGCGCAACATACTCGACGATCTCTTCGTCAATATCCTCCAGCCCATAATCCGCTGCATCCAGCACAACCAGGCGATCGCAGAACTGCTGCAGAAAGCGAAGCGCGCGCTCATCCAATGCACGGGTGGAACCCAGATTCATAAAAATCACGCTGGGCAGATCAGGCGTGGTCGACTCAAAGAAACCATGGAAGTATTCCGAGCTGTTGACCGGTATTGCATTGAGCTGCTGCATCTCCATCAGATGGCAGTAGGCAGCTCCATATCCGGCGCCATACATTGTGCCGCAGGAGAAAACATGAAACAGCGGTTCATTCTTGTAATCCAGCGCGAATTTGATCGCCGGTCGCTGGTATGCAGCCAGAACCTTCGCATAGCGCTCGTTCAAGGAATCAAGCGCCGCGATCATCTGATCATACTTTTCCCAACCCTGGAACTGGCGCAGGATTTCCGCGCCGATGCGCACGGACATGGCCTGAGAGTGCTGCGCACAGGTCCAATTCTCCGAGTGGGTGTAGACAACAAAGCTGTCTGCCGTCTTTGCCATGAGCGTCGTATTGCCGCCCGTAATTGCAATGGTAAATGCCCCGGCGGCCTTCGCCACGCGCAGTGCTTCGACGGATTCCGCCGTAGCCTTCATCGACGTCACAATTACGATGGAGTTACCGTTTACGGTTTTGGGCATTGCATGCACAAATTCATTGCTGTTGACATGACCGGTGGAAAGCTCCATGGTATTCTGATTCTCCACCAGCATGTAGCCGCAGCACTGAGAGGCCCAGGAACCGCCGCAGGCTACGAAGTACACGGAATGGAGTCCGCCGTTCTGCTCCACGTGCGCTTTTGCCTTCTGAATGATTTCAACGATCTGCGTCTGCATCTTATTTCTCCCTTCTCTTCACTCTGCAAGCTCGTAAGAGCCGTTCTTTGTAGCTCTGACCCGGACGCCATAGATTCTCTCCGCCGCTTCACAGCTGATCTTGCGGGCGATGACATCGGCGAGCACCAATTCCGGCGCACGCTCCGCTGGATTTCCAACGCCGCCAGCGCCGGGCGTATACACCCGAATAATGTCGTTCTTCTTCAACGGGAAGCCGGTCGTCTTTGCAGACAATCTGGTCACCTCGCCGGTTTCTGCGCTGATATGCCAGAAGCCGCCGGGTTCACCATCCAGGCCGCCCTCCATGCCCCAGGGTGCGAAGCGCTGCCTGTCCCCAAAGCAGTTGCATGCCACATTATCGCAGGTAACCTGATACTCGCGAATAATGCCGCAACCGCCCCGGTGTTTTCCTGCGCCGCAGGAATCCGTGCGCAGCTTGTAGGTTTTCAGGCGCACAGCCGGGAATTCCGTCTCCGTGGCCTCGATGGGCATGTTGGAGGTATTGGTCAGATAGACCTGGACTCCGCTGAGCCCATCGTGGATGTGGCTTGCACCCGCGCCACCCGCTATGGATTCATGGAAGATAAAGTACTGGTCTTCCCCATCGCCCTGGCCCTTGTTGCGGCCAAAGAAGATCGCGCTGGTGCATGCGCCGTTGGAAGCCGCAAGCGCACGCTTCGGCAGGATGGGATTGAGCGCGCCGAAGATGGCGTCCGGCAGGCGCTGCGCTGCATCGATGGTCAGGCCGACCGCGTGAGGCTCCGTCGGATTGCAGAGACAACCCTTGGGCGCAATGATCTCGATGGGCTTCACGATGCCCCAGTTGGTCGGCATGTCGGGATTGACCAAGGCCTTCATGCAGAACAGCACACAACCCACCAGCATCGGATACGGCACATTGATCGGGGCCTCAACCTCGGGATGTGTGCCGGTAAAGTCGATGGTCATGTTTTCACCCTTCACCTGCACGGCCACATTGATGTTGATCGGATCCGGATAGCGTTCGCCGCAGCCATCCACGTAATCCACATAGCTGTAGGTTCCATCCGGGATCTTTGCAATCGCCGCCTTCATCAAGCGCTCCGTGTAGCCCAGCATTTCCTGCATGCAGTCCAGAAGCGTATCCTGATATTTGTCGTAGGCTGCCTGAAGCTTCTGGCTTCCGATCAGATTCGCAGAAATCTGCGCTGTAAGATCGCCCTTGCGTTCAACAGGCGTGCGCGTGTTGTTCAGCAGCAGCCGCATCACATCGTCATTGATCTCTCCATCCCTGCATATCTTGATTACAGGTATGCGAATGCCTTCCTGAAAGGTGCTGTCCGCGTCGCCGGAGGTTGAGCCGGGGATCTTTCCGCCGATGTCCGAATGATGTGCCGTATTTCCCACCCAGCCAATCAACTTTCCGTTTGCAAAAGTGGGGCAGATCACAGAAATGTCCGGCATGTGATTTCCGCCGCCACTGTATGGATCATTGACAATGAACATATCCCCGGGATGAATGTCCTCAAGTTTGTACTGCTTGCGAACGCTGCGCGCGCCGTAGAGCAACGCGGCCAGCAGCGCAGGCAGACTGGACTCAACCTGAACCACAACGTTGCCTTCAGGATCCATAATTGCTGTGGTGTTGTCCCGGCGCTCCTTGATGTTGGTGGAAAAGGCGCTCTTGATAATGACTGTATTCGTCTCGTCCGCGATGGACATCAGCAAATTGCGGACGACCTCAACCGTTACGGGATCTGCCTTTCGCATACTCATTTGTCTTTCACCTCGTCATATTCAAGCTTCAGATTGAGGAAGCCATCCGTGTGCACCGTCCAGCGGGGCGGCACGACAATCGTCGTATCCATCTGCTCAATGATGGCGGGGCCTGCCAGAACGCTGCCAGGCACGAAGTCTTCTCTGCGATAGATCCCCGTCTCCACCCGTTCCTTAGCTCCCTCAAAGAGCACGTTGCGCGTTGCAAAGGGCGCGGGGGCAGGTGCATTCGGATCCACTGGGTGCTCGACGAGGCTGGGCTTCTCAATGATGCCAATCGCCGAGACGCGATAGCTGACCATCTTGATCTTACCATCATCGTTGCGATAGCCGTAAGCCCGCTTGTGCGCCACGTGGAAATCCTCAACCGCCTGTGCAAAAGACTGCGCATCCAGTCTGCGTCCCTTAAGCGGCACGGTGATTTCATAATTCTGGCGATCGTAGCGCATGTCCAGAGCCCACTCGAAGTCGCGCGCATTCTGCGCAACTCCTTCCCGCGTGAGCATTGCATCGCCCTCCTGCTCCAGCTCGCGGAAGATCTCCTCCGCTTCTTTCAGGTTCTCCTGCACGCCATCCATGATCTTCGTGCGGCTGAAGTCGAAGCGCGTATCCGCCATCAGAAGACCCAGGCTGCACAGCGTACCCGGCGACGGCGGAATCAGCACATTGTGGATTCCCATATCCTGCGCAACCTCGCAGGCATGCAGCGGGCCTGCGCCGCCGAAGGCCATCAGGCTGAACTCACGCACATCGTAACCCTTTTCGACAGATACAAGGCGGATTGCGCGAGTCATATTGGAGTTGACCACGGAAATAATGCCGTTTGCAGCTTCCTCCAGGGACAGAGAGGAGCGCTCGCACAGTTCCCGTTCAATGGCGTTCTTTGCCTTGTCCAGGTAGACGTCCATGCGGCCACCCAGAATTTTCTGCTGATTCAGCTTGCCCAGAAGGATGTTCGCATCCGTGACAGTGGGCAAGGTGCCGCCGCGTCCATAGCAGGCCGGGCCAGGCGTTGCGCCAGCAGAATCCGGGCCCACCTTCATTACGCCACCCTCATCGATGCGGGCGATTGATCCGCCGCCTGCACCGATGGTGATGATGTTGATCATCGGTATGCGCGCAGGATAGCCCTCTACCAGGCGTTCGTTGGATACCTGCGCCTGATAGTTCTCGATCAGACTCACATCCGCACTGGTTCCGCCCATATCAAAGGTAATGATCTTGTCGCAGCCACACTGTTTGCCGATGTGCGCTGCGGCGATTACGCCCGCTGACGGACCGGATACAGCCGTTTTGATGGGGCATTCGATCGTCTCTTTAATCGAGATAATCGAACCATTGGATTGCGTAACGTAGGGCTCTACCTTGACACCGATCTTCTTGACACTGTTCTGGAAATTGTTCACATAGTTTTTCATGACCGGCCCCAGATAGGCGTTGAGAATCGTTGTGCTCGTGCGGGAATACTCGCGGAACTCGGGCACCAGTTCACTGGATATAGAAGTGTATACGTCGGGGTATTCCTCTTCGATGATTTGCTTAATCCGCTTTTCGTGTGCAGGATTGATGAAAGAAAAGAGCGTGGATACCGCGATTGAATTGACGTCATTTTCCTTGAAGAGCTGCACCACCTGGCGCACAGCATCTTCATCGAGGGGCTTGAGCACGGTTCCATCGTAGGCCAGGCGCTCGGGCACATCCCGATTCATTCCGTTGACCAGCAGGGACTGCGGCTTTTGGCCAAGCGTATCGTACATGAAGGGCCGCTTCTGAATTCCGATTTCCATGATGTCCGGGAAGCCCTCAGTGGTAATCAGTCCCACGCGCGCTCCCTTTTTTTCAATGAGCGCGTTTGTGGAAACGGTCGTGCCGTGGGCAAGATACACCACGTCGTCCGCAGTTGCCCCCTCCAGCTCCAGCACCTTCAGGATACCATTGACGATGGCAATGGAAGAGTCCTGATTGGTGGAGCTATGCTTGTAGTGGAACAGTTTCCCGTTTTCATGCCGGTACACGGAAAAATCCGTAAAGGTTCCTCCCACATCCACTCCGATCATATAACCCATTTGTTGATCCTCCTTGAACCTATCCTGATACGTTTATTCACCCATGACTTGAATGGTATACTTCCTGGCTTTCAAGCCATCGAATTCCACAAAGTACACGTCCTGCGCATGTCCACAGGCCACCTTGCCATCGGTGATGGGCAAGACGCAATGGTTGCCAGACAGCATGGACTTCAAATGCCCGGGCGCATTTCCGCTGCAGGTTCCGTAGCTGGGAAGCATGTGTGTATGTACATAGGGATAATCCGTTGGAACCAGGCGCTCCATGGCGATTTCGATGTCCTTTTCCACGCAGGGCAGGCTCTCATTGATCATGATGCCGGTCGTGGTGTGCAGGCTGATGACAAATACAACGCCGTTTTGCACACCGGAATCTGCAACATCCTCAAATATCTGCCGGGTAATTTTGATCATTTCAAACTCCTGGCGGCTCATCACCTGATGAACATAGGATTTAATAATCATAATCCCTGACCTCCATTCCCAGATAGACCCTTGCATTGCCACCCAGTATCTTTTCCAGCACATCCGGACGAATGTCCAGCTTCTCAAGGCCATACTTTGAACGGACCTGACGGAATCGGGGCAGATTCGATCCGAACATCACTTTGTCCATCAGGTTGTTCTGGAGCCATCCGGGCGCCATGTTTTTCATGAATATCTGCTCATAGTAATTTACCGGGCTGTCCATATAAACGGTCGCCGTGTCGGTGTACACATTTTTGTACTTGAGCAACAACATGCAAAGCTCGTCCACCCAGGGCCAGCCCAGATGGGACAGGCAGATTCGCACCTCGGGATAGGCAGCGGCAATATCCTCGTAGAGAATCGGCCTCGCAAATTTTGAAGGAGAATCCGGCTCCCAGCTGAATCCGCAGTGGAACATCACTGGCCTGTTTTTCCCCTGGCAAAGCTCCATCAGGGGAACAAGACGGGAATCGTCGGGATAGAGATTCAAATGCGACAGATTGAGCTTGAGGCCCTGAAGGCCCAATACATCAAAGGCATATTCAAGTTTGTCTTTCGCATCCGCACAGCGGGGATCCACGCTGGCAAAGCCCACAAAGCGATCGGGCTGCGCATCCATAATTGCGCGAATCTCTTCATTGCTGACAATGGGCTGACCCATCGTTGCAGAATAATCCTCTGCAAGCAATACCGCCTTATCCACACCCGCATGATCCATGACCGCCATGACCTGCTCCATCGGAACGGGCGACGATTTGTACAGGCCAAAGTTCTGTTTGCGAAAGCGCACCCGTTCCGGATCTCCGCAGATCTCCCCGAACATTACCGGATGAACGTGAACATCAATGACCACTCTCATCTCTCCTTTCAAATGATACTTCGTCATTCCGCATTGGATACGGTTCAAAAATGGAAACGATCTCGGCCGATTTTTCCGCGCCACGCCGCATACATTCCTCGACGCCGCATCCCGCCATGATGCCGCTGATAAATCCGCAACCATAGGAATCGCCAGCGCCCACTGTATTGACCAGTTTCCGTGCCGGAATGCACGCCTGGTGGTAAAACTGACGGCCATCGCAGGCCAACGATCCTCTTTCGCCGAAGGTGGCCAGCAAGACCCTTGCGCCCAGACCACATCCGTGCATCAGCAGCTCGCGAACTTCCTCCGTCTCCTCCTCAAAGGAGAAAATGCCGAAATCAATGTTTTTCAGTACCCTGTCCACATCGGGATGCTGGTATCGCTTGGAAAAATCGAAATACACCTTCGCGCCATCCCGACGCATATCCGCCAGCAGATCCACCACGTTCCACGAAAGATCCGTATGGATGTAGTCCTGACCGCGGATAAAATCCATGTCCGCACCATTGGGCTGATAGGGAATCATTACACCCTTGTCCGCTTTGTGGTGCACTCTGTCCTTGCCATTGAGCAGCATCTGAATCTCGGCAGTGCTGCCGCCAGGCACAATCGTCACGTGATCCGTGTTCACGTTTCTTCTTTTGCACGCATCCAGAAGCAGGCTTCCATTTGCGTCATCTCCCACTGCTGTCACCAGCGCGCAGTCCAAATCAGGCGTCATGTCCTGAAGATTAAACATCATATCCACGCCGTTTCCAGTCGGGTAGCGAAAATTCAGATTCTTGTAAACGTCTATACAGGTAAAGCC
>CAZUFU010000073.1:0-8154 GCA_964619875.1 uncultured Oscillospiraceae bacterium | reverse complement strand
ATCGAATGACACATCTTGAGATACCCAACAATATCTTTAACTAAGGGAAACGGGTCTGGGCTGCCCGGATGTATCACTTCTGACGGATTTGTCCCGGGTTTTCGGTGTGGATTTGGAAAAGCTACTTTCAGGACAACTGGATGCCAATGAGGAAACAGGAGGTAATATGAAAAAACTGAATTTTTATGTGTGTACGGAATGCGGCAATGTGATAACGACTATGACAGAGGCAGGAATATCATGCTGCGGAAAGAAGCTGCAGCCTCTGGAGGCGGTCAAGGCACCGGCAGATGAAAAGCTTTCGGTGGAAAATATCGAGAACGACTATTATATTTCATCTGACCATCCGATGCTCAAAGAACATTATATTTCATTCGTAGCGCTTCTTACCGGGGATACTCTGACCCTTAAAAAACAGTATCCTGAGTGGGACCTTCAGGTGAGAATACCGGGAAGAACCCGCGGAAAACTGCTTTGGTACTGTACAGAGCACGGGCTGTTCTATCAGCTGGTGTAATGCCGTATGAACGGTCATCTCCACCATTTTTTCAAAAAAAGCAAAAATGGTGGAGTCATTCACCGCTTTTATGTCTGCTGCTCAGGAGCAAAGTGCCAAATCCGCTTGCTACAAGGGGCAGTGCGAAGCTGACGAAACGACTGAGAATAATTGCAACGCCCATGAGTTCAGATGGTATGAGTGATGCGAAAATGATAGCAAAGCCTCCCTCTGTTACGCCTACTGCTCCCGGAAGAGGCAAAGCGGAGACGGCTACATATAATGCCGCCTGACACAATGTAATGTGAACCCATGAAATGTCTGAAATGCCGAGACTTCTGCACACACAGAAGGTGATGGAAAAATAGGCCAGGAGCTGAATAACAGAAGTGAAAAAAATCTTTGCCATGGCGCAAGGATTTTTTGTTATGTATCGTGAGGCATGACGATACTCACATATGCTTCTCAGCAACCTGATTCTCAGTGCGGTGGCGTTCTGCGGATTAAATCTGTCTATAGCCCAAAGAACCGGTGAGGCAATAATTCTCGCGGCTGAGGGTGAAAAAATGATGAACAGCAGAAAGGCCAGCACGGCGGCACTGATGAGGACACCGGGGGCAAGAATGGCTGTGGTTATGGTGCCGCCGCTCGTCGCCACGGCCGCCCGGCTGCAGCGGGCCACAAGTCCGGCAAGGGCCAGCGTAGCCGCGGCGGCCTGGAAGGACGTGAGTTCTGTCAGCAGAGCCAGAGACGAATGGGAAAGGGGAAGGCGGTCTTTGTGCATGAAATAAAGCTGCATGGGCTGACCGCCGGAAGCCGACGGTGTAATGGAGCTGAAAAAGAAGCCGGCCATGGCGTATCTGAGTTGCGAGGAATGTGAAACTTTGTGACCTGCCAGACGGAGACATCTGCCGATGTTGGCACCTTCGCAGACAAAAAACAGCCCCATAGCCAGAATTCCGGGGATAAGCCAGAGAGAATCAGCGGTTTTTATGGATGAAAGCACTGCGGCGAAACTGTATTCACGGTGGAGAAACAATGCTGTAAGGCCTGCCAGAGCAGCAAACAGCAGCCCCCACGTTATCAGTTTGTCAGTTGACGGTTTTTTCATATCCATACACCTCCTCGGGCCGCACGAAACGGTACCCCTTATCTATCCAGATGGGTATGACCTTTTCAAGAGCGGCAATAGTCCTGGCAGGTGCCCTGTTTTTTCCTCTTCCATCATGGAGGCAGACGATGCTTCCGGGGAGAGTGCGGCTCAGCAGACGTGAAGCGATTTCATCGGTACTGATGTTACCTTTCCAGTCCTGAGCCATGACGGACCAGTACACCGGCATAAGACCGCGGCTTTTTGCTGAATTCATCATTGCTTTGGTGGTATGACCCCACGGCGGTCTGTAGAAGCGTGGGGTGATGCCTAACGCCTTGAGTGTACAGGATGACTTGTCCAGATCGACGCTGATTTTCGATGACGACATGATATATGCACTTCGGTGAGCATAAGAATGGATGCCGACTGTATGTCCGGCGCGGACCATGCGTTTAACCAGCTGAGGGTTTGCAGCCGCAAAACTTCCTACGGTGAAAAAAGCCGCTTTGATTCCGTATCTGTCAAGAAGGTCAAGAAGCTGCCCGGTGTAGACAGGGTCAGGCCCATCGTCGAAGGTGAGCATTATGTGGGAACGTGGATTGCGGTTCAGGATGCTGCTGCAGTCTGCCAGATAATCCAGCGGATTGGAGGATGCAAAGTACTGAGGAAGGCAGGACATATTTGATTTCATGGTATTGATAAGTGCTTTGTCTTTTGCTATTTTTATCAGATCGGCGGCGATATCCCTTTCACTGCTCCTGACAACACGTCCGATGTTTTTGCTTTCTACAAAGTGAGCATTGCCCATTTCCTGCTCCAGAAACGGGTCCACTATGTACATTGGTGTCTGTGATGCTATGGCTTCAAAGGTGGTGATGCCGCCGGGCTTGGTAATTACAAGATCAGCTTCCGACATGAAATCCGCAACCTTGTCGGTATAGCCTATTACTTTAATGTTTTCGTATTTCCTGCGTGCACGTCTTTCGAGACGATGATTTTTCCCTGCGATAAGTGTTACGCTGAGCTTTTTCTCATCATTAAGATTGCGAAGAAGACGGCTGCCGCCCGGAATAAGCCCAAGTCCGCCGCCCATTATGAGAAGACGGACATTTTCATCCTGACCTCTGTTATTGTTCCCGCAGCAGGCTTTTAATTCACTGTCCATATTTTTTACTTTACCGAAAGCGCTGCTCACCGGAATTCCTGATATGACAATTTTTTCTGCGGAAACGCCTTTGGATATGAGGGCGTTTTTGGTGGATTCGTCTCCAACGAAATACAGATCCGTCTTGTCTGCAATCCACTCGTCGTGGACTGTGATATCGGTTATGTAGGTAAAAAGCGGCGGAGTACAGACTCGGAGTTCCTTGTAGGCAGAGATGTATTTGCTGCACACCGGCAGGTTGGATATGATAAGATCAGGCTTTGTGTCAGCCAGAAGTCTGTCAAGCTTTGTGGCGATGGCCTTTTTCATAGGTATGCCTGCGTGCCTGCCTGCAGCGCGGTTCAGGTGGTTATACATACCCGGAAGTCTGGTCACCAGAAGGGAAAACCCCTTGTAAATTGCTTTGCTGAAATGAGGGAAAAGATAATCCATCACGTCTACAGAAGTCACAGCCGCATCTTTCTGTGCAGCATAAATCTCTTCGGTGATGGCTTCGGCACATTTGACATGGCCCATGCCGAATTTCCCCGTAAGAATTAAAATATTCATTTGAAAACCCCTTTTGAATCCGGAGCCAGCGGCTCCTTGCTGTGTTAATTTCCGATAATAAAATCATACTATAAGGAAATTAAGGGCAAATTAACAAATTATTAATTTTTCTTAAGATTTTTGTTCTTTTGTGCGGGTTCTGTACATCGAAATATATTATTTTGACTGAAAGTAAACCTGCCGAGCTTGCAAACCGTTGAAAGTTCGAAAATGATGGGTTACTTTTTTTAATGAATAAGACTGATGCGTCCTCAACTCTTCACTAAAAGTAGACCTCTCGGCCCCGTAAACCGTTGAAAGTTCGAAAGTAAAGGGTTACTTTTTTTAATGAATAAGACTGATGCGCCCTCAACTCTTCACTAAAAGTAGACCTCTCATACTCGTAAATCGTTGAAAGTTCGAAAGAGATGGGTTACTTTTTCCAAAAACATCCCTGATGGTCTCCAAAGGCTTCCGAAATTCCAAAATTTCACCTGACGCTGCCTTTGACTACTTGAAAAAATCTCCAAAATTAGATATAATAAAATGTAACTACGCTTACGACACGCTGCAGACTGAAATACCGGCGCGGCCTAAGAATGTAACGTGACAATAATTCATATTTTAATAAAAAATGCAAATGATAGAAATATCATTAGAAAAGGAGATGGACTATGGGATTTGCTTCAGAAGTCGGTATTGACCTGGGCACAGCTAATGTGCTGGTGTATATAAAAGGAAAAGGAATTGTGCTTAACGAGCCATCGGTAGTGGCCATTAACAACGATACGGATGAGATTCTGGCAGTAGGCGAAGAAGCTCGCCAGATGCTGGGTAGAACTCCTGCCAACATAGTTGCGGTGAGACCTCTCAGAGACGGTGTAATCTCTGACTACGACATTACAGAGAGAATGCTTAAATATTTCATCAGAAAGACCTGCGGTTCGGGAAGATTTTTTAAACCTAAGATCATGGTTTGTGTGCCGAGCGGTGTAACAGAAGTCGAGAAGAGAGCTGTAAGAGAGGCAGCCACTCAGGCAGGAGGCAAGGATGTTTACCTCATGGAGGAGCCTGTAGCTGCAGCTATCGGCGCAGGTATTGATATCGCCAAGCCTGACGGAGTGATGGTAATCGATATCGGAGGCGGAACCACAGACATCGCTGTAATTTCACTGGGAGGTATTGTGGCCAGCACATCTGTAAAGATTGCCGGAGATAAATTTGACGAAGCCATTATCAAATATATGAGAAAGGCTCACAAACTCTATATCGGTGAAAGAACGGCAGAAGAACTTAAAGTTACCATCGGAACTGCTTTCCCTAGAGATGAGGTGGTCACCAAGGAATGCAGAGGACGTGACCTTGTTACAGGACTTCCAAAGAGTGTTGACGTGACATCAGATGAAATGATGGATGCTTTGGAGGAACCTTTGTATGCCATTACAGAGGCCGTACACAATGTACTGGAGAGAACTCCGCCGGAACTGGCTGCCGACATCAGCAATTCGGGAATTATCATAACAGGAGGCGGTGCGCTGCTTTACGGGATAGACAGGCGAATTGAGGAAAGAACAGGAATAAAAGTAATTATAGCTGAGGACCCTAAGTCATGTGTAGCAATAGGCACAGGCAAAGCTCTTGACGAGCTTGAAAAGCTGGAAGGTAATTCACTAAACAGAAGGGCGCCTTATCTGTAGAAACTGAAAGCGCCCCGAAAAGGGCGCTTTTTTAGTACACCGGCAGACCCCGGGGGAAGAACTCGAGATAACCGACGAAAGGAACTTGCAAAAATTGAAACTGGAAATAATCGCGGCCGTGACCTTCGGCCTGGAAGCAGTAGTAAAAAGAGAAATAGAACATCTGGGATATAAGATAATAAAATCGGAGGACGGCAAGATCACATTCATGGGAGATGAGCGCGCTGTGGTAAAAGCAAACCTCTGGCTGCGCAGTGCCGACAGAGTACAGATCAAAATGGGCGAGTTTATGGCCTATGAGTTTGAAGACCTCTTTCAGCAGGTAAAGACCATCGCCTGGGAAGAGTGGATTCCCATAGATGGCAGATTCATAGTCAACGGCTCATCGGTGAAATCGAAGCTTTCCAGTGTGCCTGCCTGTCAGTCTGTGGCGGAAAAAGCCATAGTGGAAAGACTTAAAGAAACCTACGGTGTGGAGCATTTTGAAAAGACGGGGGCGCTTTACGATATTAAAATAACCCTTCTTAAGGACAGAGTCACAGTGACACTGGATACCACCGGGCCGGGACTTCACAAACGAGGATACCGCAAACACAGCGTGGAAGCACCTATAAAGGAAACCATAGCAGCGGCACTTGTACAGCTGTCCTTCTGGAATAAGGACAGAATTCTGGCAGACCCCTGCTGCGGTTCCGGTACAATTCCAATTGAGGCAGCGCTCATAGCAAGAAATATAGCACCCGGCATATCCAGGGAGTTTGCAGCAGAGGGATGGGAAGCCATACCGGCGAGACTCTGGAAGGAGGAGAGGAAGGCGGCATTCGAAGCCATCGACAACGATGTCAATCTTAAGATATACGGCTCTGATATAAATCCTGCGGCGATTAAAGCGGCAAAAGCCAATGCGGAAGAGGCAGGAGTAGACGACTGCATTAAATTCAATGTGGCGGATGTATCAGCCTTGAGGACCAAAGCTCTGTCGGGAGTTATGATTACCAATCCGCCGTACGGACAACGTATCGGCGAGCAGGAGGCTATAGACAGGATTTACGGAGTTTATCATAAATTTTTTGAGGAGCATCCTACATGGTCTCTCTTCGTGGTGACATCAGACAAGACAATTGAGCAGAAGGCCATGGGTAGACCTGCCGACAGGCGGCGCAAGCTGTATAACGGAAGGCTTGAAATATGTTATTACCAGTTCCACGGAGAAAAAGTATGAATGTAAAGATTGATAAAAACTCAAAGACTGCTTTATATCTGCAGATTGCAGCTCAGCTTAAGAAGGAGATACTTTCGGGAGAAATCAACAAGGGAAGCACTCTGCCTTCTGAACGGGCCCTGGCAAGTATTCTGGGGGTTCACAGGAACACGGTTGTAAAAGCTTATATTGAGCTTAAGGCGGAGGAACTCATTGAGTCAAAACAGGGCGTGGGATATATTGTGGCTGTAGGCGGTGAAAGCGGAAGGCAGACTGAACATGAGGACAACAGGCAGCATAGGGCAAATAACAAGAGAGTAAACTGGGTCAATCAGATTAAACCCTGCTATCTTGATATGGAAGTAACCTTTGACGATATTTTTCAGCGTTTCGGAGAGGCCGACAAGTATTCTCTCGGCAGCGGCATTTCTACCATGGGTATATATGACAAGGGCAGAATGGCTCGCGACATAGCTGAAATAATTACCGGTGAGGGCAGAAATCAGTACTTTTACAGCCCCTATAAAGGTGATATGTTGCTGAGACAGAAGCTTGTGAGCTTTCTCAGCACAAAAGGAATTAAGGCGTCAACAGGGCAGATACAGGTTCTGACTGAAACTAATCAGGCCCTTGATTTTCTTGTAATGCTTTTGATTAAACCGGGGGATACTGTAATAATGGAAGAGCCGGTGTCACCTGATGCATATCGCGCTATGGAGCTGGCGGAAGCGGTAATAAGGACTGTGCCCGTAGATGAGGACGGCATCAGGTGCGACGTGCTGGAAAGCCTGGTGGAGAAACATAATCCTCGTTTTATATACGTAAATTCAAGCTTTCATGACCCTACGGGAGCCATTCTTTCTCTGGAAAGGCGCAAAAAAATAGTTGAAATATCCAACAGATACAGGGTGCCTGTAATCGAAGAGGACGCGGCTTCGGAACTGGTATACAGGGGAGAAAAGCTGCCGCCGTTAAAGGCCTTTGACACTCTGGACAACATAATATATATATATTCTTTCTCACTGACCTTCGTACCGGGGCTCAGTATGGCCTTTGTGGTGGGCAACAGCGACCTAATAAGAAGTCTCAGTTATCTGGTATCTGTGAGACTGGTAGCCTCCGACTGGATGAGCCAGAAGCTGATGGCCAGATATCTGAACGACGGGACATATTACGGAGTACTGGACGATTTCAGACAGAATTACGGCAGGAAACAGGATATAATCTGCAGGAAGATGGACGAAATGATAGCGTCCGGAATAGACATAGAATATAATCGCCCTCGAGGTGGAGTATACATATGGTGCAGACTGCCTGAAGGCATAGACTGTAAGGACTTTTTTCGCAAAGCCTACAATCGTGGTGTGGCGCTGCTTCCGGGATATGTTTTTTATCCTTTTAAAAACGGAGGCAGAGACCACGTTAGGATAAATTATTCTTTCGAGACAGAGGAAAGACTGGAAAAAGGTCTGGAGATTTTCAGACAGACACTGGAAGAAGAACTGGCACATAAAAAATAGAGGAGTCTGGCACTTCACTTTTCTGCGTCATATAGTAAAATTTTATTATAATAAATCAAACTTAAATGCAAATGTATTACTAAAAGAAAAGGAGAAAAAAACAATGGCAGTAAACTTAAAAGGAAGAAACTTCTTAACTCTTATGGATTTCACACCTGAAGAAATCAGATATATGCTCGACCTGGCTCATGACTTAAAGGCCAAGAAGAGAGCAGGAATCCATAACGAAGTATTAAAGGGAAAGAACATCGTTCTGTTATTCGAAAAGACTTCAACAAGAACAAGATGTGCTTTCGAGGTTGCAGCTCTTGACGAGGGCGCACACGTAACATTCCTTGACTCCAAGTCATCACAGATGGGTAAAAAGGAAACTATCGCTGACACAGCCAAGGTTCTCGGCAGATTCTACGACGGTATCGAATACAGAGGATACAAGCAGTCTGTAGTAGAAGAA
>CAZUFU010000072.1:0-8170 GCA_964619875.1 uncultured Oscillospiraceae bacterium | reverse complement strand
TGATACTATATTATCAATTCTCGGTGAAGATATGGTGAATTTCTCGTTTTTTATACGTGTTTCTAGCTTTTTTATATCAAAAATTGGCACTGCCTTAGCGGTGACACTGACTCTGCCGACCTGGGTGAAATTATGTGTCAGATATTCAGCCATCTCCCTGGTCACTATAATCTGTGCGCCGTCTTCACCGACTATGATATCTCCTGTTTTTTCACGCTTTATTCCTTCTCCCATCATAGCTCCCAGGTAGTCACGGTGAGTCAGCTTTCCCTGCTCTGGGCGGGGCACCTTCACATCGATAAGAGCCATGGTGCATTCATCCGGATTATCACGAAAATATTCAAGTGCTGAGGTTTCATCCGTTACCCCGGTATAGTCCGGCATAAACAGCACCTGTTTTCTCTCAGCATCCTCATAGCCTCCGAAAAGAATGACCCCCTCATTTCTGTGGGTCCTGAGAAAGCCTGCAAGCATGCTCTGCTGCTCAAGACTGAGAAAATCACTGTTCATAGGCGTGTAATAATCCTTAAATCTTTGAAATCTATCTTCAATTATCTTCAAAAATAATTTATTTTCGTCCATTTTATGTTATTTCCCTCTAAAAAGTGATATAATGTTTAAATTATTGTAGCAGATTGATTATAACATATCAGGCTGAAATTTTGAAATGAATTTGAAAGGAGATTTGGAATGAAATTTGAGTACAGACCAAGCGGAGTATGTTCCCGAAGCATTTATCTTGATATTGAGGATGGTGTGATAAAGGACATCGAATTTGTTGGAGGCTGCAACGGTAATCTGAAGGGTATCTGTTCACTTGTAAAAGGCATGTCCTGCGACGAAGTCAAGTCTAGGCTCAGCGGTATCCGCTGCGGGCTTAAGTCAACATCCTGCCCTGACCAGCTGACCCGTGCCATCGATGCGGCTATGGAAGCAGGTGCCAGGTAATAATAAGGAGGCATATAATATTCATGGGAAATTTTCTGTTTAAGAAGTTCATAAAAAACTATGAAGATGTCAAGAATCCTGAAGTACGTGACAGCTACGGCAAACTTGCCGGAATTGTGGGGATACTGTCCAATCTGCTGCTCTGCGCCATGAAAATGCTTGTCGGTTTTATTTCCGGCAGTATTGCTATAGTTGCAGATGCGGTAAACAACCTGGCCGATGCATCCTCTTCTGTAATCACACTGGTGGGATTTAAACTGGCAGCCATGCCCGAAGATAAGGAACACCCCTACGGTCATGCCAGAATAGAATACATAGCCGGTATGGTGGTATCGCTTATTATTATAATTGTAGGAGTCGAACTAGGCAAAAGCTCTTTCGAAAAAATACTTCACCCGGAACCGCTGGAATTCAGCATATCCATAGTAATCGTCCTGCTCCTGGCCATAGCCATTAAAGTATGGCAGGCCATGTTCAACGTCTCGGCAGGCAAAAAAATTAATTCACTTACCCTTATTGCCACAGGAGCCGACAGCAGAAATGACGTTATTGCAACTTCTGCAGTGCTAATCAGCATCATAGCCGGATATATTTTTGATATACAGATTGATGGATACATGGGCGTAGTGGTGGCACTGTTTATCATCTGGTCCGGCATCAGTCTCGTACGTGAAACCATCAGCCCTCTGCTGGGCGAAGCTCCTGACCCTGATCTCGTCAATGAAATTGAAGAGATAGTAATGAGCTATGACGGCGTAATAGGGATACACGACCTTGTTGTTCACAATTATGGTCCGGGCAAGATTTTTGCATCGATACATATTGAGGTGGATGCAGCCGTTGATGTGATGGTAAGCCATGACCTTGTGGATAACATAGAGGGCAGACTTCAGCAGGATCTGAATATTTTCGTCACAGCACACATGGATCCTGTTAACCTGGGAGACCCTAACAGAGAACCTCTCACACATGTTATCTCCGATGCAATATCAGGCCTTGAAGGCGTGCTCAACTTCCACGATCTGCGCATCGTGCCGGGACCTACTCACACCAACGTTGTCTTTGACGTGGTCCTTTCCCCTGAATGCCCCATAGGCCGCGAGCAGATTACCGACGCCATATGCGAAAGGGTCAAGAATTATAATCCATCCTTCTTCTGCGTCATCAACTACGATATGAGTTATGTATAATAGTGCGTATGAGAAAAAACATGTGGAATATAGTTTTAAAAAATGATATAATTAAAACGATATAAACGAAAAAGGGGGAACTATATGACCGTATTTGGAATTAATGTAAGCATGATTGTCATCTGGCTTGCTGTAGCACTGGTTATGCTGGTAATTGAAGCATTGACCGTTGGACTTGCGACTATATGGTTCGCAGCCGGTGCACTGGTGGCACTTTTAGCTGCTTTACTGGATTTCTCCATTGCTGTCCAGATAGTGCTTTTCCTGGCAGTATCCATATGTCTGCTTGTTTTTACGCGTAAAATTTTCGTGGAAAAACTTAAGGCAGGTTCGGAAAAAACCAATGTAGATGCCCTTGTGGGAGAAAAAGGGGTTGTTATAAGTCCTATTCACCCTTATGAAGTAGGTCAGGTGAAAGTTGGCGGACAGGTGTGGTCAGCCGTGGGAAAAAATCCCGACGAAACCTTTGCCGTGGATCAGCTGGTAAAAATCAATGCTATTGAAGGTGTAAAGCTGGTTGTTACGCCTGTAAAACACGATTAGCCAAGTATTTTGGAGAGAAAGGAAAAAGATTATGGAAATTTTAAAATGGATTGTTTTAGGCGCTCTGGTCCTGATTGCTATCGCGCTTCTGGTGACCAACATCAGAATCGTACCTCAGGCGAGAGCCTATGTAGTAGAAAGACTCGGCGCATATCACGGAACCTGGCAGGTGGGTCTGCACTTTAAAATTCCTCTGATCGATAAGATCGCAAGGAAGGTTTCACTTAAGGAAAAGGTCATCGATTTCCCGCCGCAGCCTGTTATCACCAAAGATAACGTAACTATGGAGATAGACACGGTAATCTACTTCCAGATTACGGATCCGAAATTATATACCTACGGTGTTGAAAGCCCTATGGACGCCATCGAAAACCTGACAGCAACCACCCTGAGAAACATCATCGGCGAGCTGGAACTGGATGAATCTCTCACCAGCCGTGAGCACATCAACTCCAAGATCAGACTGGTCCTGGACGAGGCAACAGACCCGTGGGGCATCAAGATTAACCGTGTGGAAGTTAAGAACATCACTCCACCTCGCGATATTCAGACAGCCATGGAAAAGCAGATGAGGGCCGAGCGTGAAAGACGAGAAGCCATCCTCATCGCAGAAGGTGAAAAGAAGTCTGCAATCCTTATCGCGGAAGGTCAGAAAGAGGCCGCTATTCTTCAGGCAGAAGCACAGAAGCAGGCTGCCATTAAGGAAGCTGAAGGTCAGTCCGAAGCCATCCTTATGATTAACAAGGCCACTGCTGACGGTCTCAAGCTCATTAAAGACGCGGAACTTGATGATGCGGTTATCAAGCTGAAGAGCCTGGAGGCTTTCCAGAAGGCAGCCGACGGTCAGGCAACCAAGATCATTATCCCGTCAGAGATACAGGGTCTGGCAGGACTTGCAGCCTCCGTCAAGGAGCTTGTAAAGGAATAAAATAGAATACAAAAAACTCGCATCACAGCTGAGATGCGAGTTTTTTTACTTTCCTTCAAAATAATTAACTACACCGATTATGGAGTTCTCCACCATGTTGGAAACTGCCTCATCAGTATAAAATGCAGTATGCGGTGTTACGATAACATTTGAATATGACCTGAGAATTGCCAGTTTAGGATTGTCAAGAGGCTCGCCCATGCGGTTGAAATAATATAGTCCGCTTTCATGTTCCACTACATCAAGACAGGCAAATCCGATTTTACCGCTCTCAATTCCCTCAATAAGGTCGTCAGAATCGATCAGTGCTCCCCGGGCGCAGTTTACTATGCCCACACTGTCTTTCATTCTGCTTATTGTCTCCCTGTTTATCATATGATAGTTTTCTTCCGTTGCCGGTGCATGGAGGGTGATGATGTCGCTCTGCTCTATGAGTTCTTCAAGACTTACATACTCTGCTAGAATTGCTGCTCTTTCGTTAGGGTAAGGATCATAGCAGATTATGCGGCATCCAAATCCTGAAAGGTCTTCGATAACCGTGGTTCCGATTCTGCCTGTTCCCACGATTCCCACTGTACAATTGTGCAGTTCACCGCCGATTTTGCCCTTAAGGGTATAATCCTGTAAGTCAGCGCGCATCATTATGTGTTTTATTCTGCGCAGCCCCATAAGCATCATCATAACCGTATAGTCGGCTACACTTGCCGGGGAATAGGTGATGTTGCTCACATGTATGCCCAGTTTTTTTGCATGCTCCACATCTATATGATCATATCCTATAGTTCTCGTAGTTATATATTTAATGCCTATCTCTGCAAACCTGTCCAGCATATCGGCATCAATTACCGTGGTGAGTATATCTATGGCATCATAGCCTTGTGCAAGCTCTACATTTTCAAGACATGGCGTCTGCGTGGTGAAGCCGTATTCAACGCCGTATTTCCTGCAGAACTTTTCAAAGAAAGGTTTTTCGTCAAATTCCCTCAAGCTGTATACAAATAGTCTCATAGTCTTATTTCTTCCTTTCTTGTATAAAAAAAGGATAGCACTCTCCAGCGCTATCCTCTTGGTGCGGTCGACAGGAATCGAACCTGCATGTCCTGGGGACACAAGATCCTTAGTCTTGCGCGTCTGCCAGTTCCGCCACGACCGCATATCTGTTTTTTCTCGACTCATTTATTTTACTATTTTTGCGGAACTTTTGCAAGTGTTGTTTTTGTTTTTTTGAAAAAAATTTTTAATCGAAACCATCCTCTCATGATCGGTCAATGTCATTAAGTTAATATAACGCATTGTATATGAGCTACTTGCTTTGTATCAGCAGTATGACGTTGTAACAAAAGCACCTTAACGTTAATTTTTACAACATGGCACACCTAACTGACCTCGAAACCGGTCCGGAGAATCGTAAACGTTGTTGGATAATCACGATTCATTGAATTTTTACAACGCAAAATATAATACCGTTGTAAGATCGAACTAATCCCTAATTTTTTTACAACATTACAGACATAAGCTAAGTTACGAAAGCCTTGGATCGGACGTGATGTTGTAAAGATAGGTGTTTTCTTTAATTTTTTACAGCATCCACCGAGGCTATAATCATGTACGCTGGTCTGATCATTAACTTAATGATCTTTGCGTGAAACGCGAGGTTTTGCTTACATAGCAAAAGAGACACCCTAAAGGATGTCTCTTTTGCTATGGTGCGGTCAAAGGGATTCGAACCCCCATGGTCTCCCACACGGACCTGAACCGTGCGCGTCTGCCAATTCCGCCATGACCGCAAGAATTGAACAGTCCTATTATACAACACCCCAGCAAAAAATGCAAAGGAAATTTTATTATATTTCAAGAAAATTTTGAACTTTTTTCTGTGCATACATCCGGACCCACCCTTGACAGTCCGCCACTTAGGTCTATAATTAAATATATCGATTATTCACCACCGGAGGTTTAAAATTGAAAAAACAGATTTTGTTATTCAGCGTCAAAGAGGAACAGGCGGAAAAAATAAAGGAGTTCTGTCTTTCTCTCGGCATTGAGTCTCTGACCGTGGAACGCCGGAATTTCGCAAAACCCCTTGGAAGCATCCTGGGCATTCCAACTGATGGGATACATACATCCGCCAACACAGTAAAGCCTTACAGGATGACAGGCTTTCCTTCACCTATGATGGTGTTTTGCGGACTGGAACAGGAAGACCTTGATGCCTACCTGTCCGGTTACGCTGCCGCAGAAATTGAAAAGATTCCCCTTAAAGCAGTACTGACGCCGCACAATGTGGCGTGGACAGCTGAGCAGCTTTACGAAGAGCTCATGGAGGAACACCGAAGCTTTGCACAGCGCAGACAATAGTATCAGCATCGAAAAACAAAAATAAGCAGCCACTTCCCTGATACATGACATTCTCAGAGACAGTGGCTGCTTTTTTGATATTGTTTCAATTACTCTACTGTGACCGATTTCTTACGGAGCCTGCTGTAGACGCTTCTTCTCAGCAGAGCATAAATCACAGAGAACAGCGGGATAAACAGGATAATTCCGAAAATGCCTGAAACCTTTCCCCCGACAACCACTGCCAGCAGAGTCCAGATGGCCGGCAGCCCCACGGAACCGCCCACGACCCTCGGATATACGATCTGCCCCTCAATCTGCTGCACCACCAGAAATACTATGACAAATATTATTACCTGCTTCAAACCTTCTGCAGAAATCAGCAGAATACCGAATACCATGCCTATAAACGCACCCACAAAAGGAATCAGAGACATGGCACCGATAATAAGTGCAATAGTAGCCGCATACGGGAAACCTCCTATGGTAAGAGCCACGAAGAACATCAGGCCCAGAATTACCGCTTCCAGGCACTGCCCTGACAGGAAATTTGAAAAAACCCTGTACGATAATGATGCCACATCACAGATTTCATCAGCCCATTCCTTTTTTAAATAGGCATATGCAATTTTTTTAGCCTGCACACCCAGCTTTTTCTTACTCATGAGAATATAAATCGCAAATACCAGTCCAAATCCGAAATTGCTCACTACGCTGAAAACACCGCTGGCAGCCTGCCCCGCTGTAAACAGAATCTTTCCTGAATTGTTCTTAAGGCCCTCTACAATGGTGGAAAAATCAAGCTTTGCCATCCAATCGCCTATTACCGATGTATCAATGCCTATACTCTCTGCAGCAGCAAGCCACTCCGGATAAGCATCTCGCACCATTGCCGCTATACCTATAAACGATTCCGCCAGATTAGGAAAGATTACTCCTGCGATGAAGCTTATTACCGCTGCAAACAAAACCAGCGTTATCACAAGACTAAGCACAGGGCCAAGCTTTGCCAGCCATTTCATCGGTTTTTTGCTATTTATCCTATCGAACTGCTTTTCAAAGAAATGCATAGGCACGTTCAGTATAAAAGCGATTATTCCCCCTACAATCAGAGGCATGAAAAGTCCAAACACCGTTCCGATTACTCCTGCAACCGTTTTGAAGTTCATCAGCGCCACCAGAAGCGTCACGCCAAGAACCACCAGAATTATATTTTGCTTGAATCTGCCCTTTTCATTAGTTTCTTTCATATCTTTAGTATCCATTTTTTCACCCTTTTCTTCAGACTGTCTGATACTATATCATAACTACCAATTTACTGTATTGTCAATCTGTTTTTTTTGCTCCTCGGCGGAAAGCCTCAGGTAAATGGCCGTGGTATTCATGTTTTCATGGCCCATAATATCGGCAAGCAGCGCTATATTTTTGTTTTTCTCAAGAAAATGTATAGCAAAGAGATGTCTGAAGGAGTGGGGGTGCAGCACCTCCTCCCGTATACCGTATCTGCGACCGTACTTTTTCATCTGCTGCGATACACCGCGGGTGGTCATCTGATCTCCATATCTGTTAGGAAAAAGATATCGCGATTCCACCTCTGCAAAATAGTATTTGCTCTCTGCAATAAGATTGCACGGAATGAGTATCTTGCGTACTTTTCCCTTGGTCCAGAGAGCCTGTTCCCCTGTTTTCAGGCTCTTCTTCTCCAGGCGTACAAGTTCTGATGCCCGGCACCCCGTTGCTGCCATGAATTTGATCATGTAATACAGCTTATCATTTCCATCGGCCTTCAGGCACTCCAGAAAGTACTGGTACTCTTCCATGGTTATGACGTTTTCCAGAGTGGTTCTGTTATGTACCTTGACGTTTTTTACCTTATACTCGGGATGCCCGATAAAGTCACAGTACACATTCATAGAGACACACCTTATAGCGGCAGTACGCGGTTTCCACTGTTCAATCTGCCATTGTTTGAACTCCATCATGTTCTTCTTGTTGACCTCGTCGTACTTTTTAAAATACACTCCCACTGACCGCGCATAGCTGTCCACCGTGTTGATTGAGCGCTCCATGTCAAAAAGATAAGTTTTAAATTCCTCCAGTCTGTTTTCCATTGTTTCTTAACCTCTTTTCTTTAGTATTTTCCCAGATTTTAAGGAATAGTGTGCCCCTAAATTCTACTAACGGGTTAAGTTTTTGTAAAGTTATATGCCGCCGTAAAATATGT
>CAZUFU010000071.1:0-8455 GCA_964619875.1 uncultured Oscillospiraceae bacterium | reverse complement strand
CTTGAGTCATTATTGAGCTTTTTTCAAGGCGGCTGTTGTAACATTACCTTAGGAGAGCACTGTTATATCCATTTAACTACGGAGACATATAAAGTTGTATAGTGTCTTAGTGGTTAAATGGATTTATTTGTATGTGCTCTCCTAAAGCGACCGCTTTGATAAAGAGCACTGTATAATACGAGCGAAGCGAGTATCACGGTTCTTAGAATTGTCCGAAATTTTAATTTCGCAGACAATTCAAGGTTCGTATATCCATTTAACTAGGTCGACATATTAAGTTGTTTTTTCACAACCATTATACTACCACAAATCTTAAAAAATATCAATATTTTTCAGTTAGAAGCGGCACCACATCTGTATAAACTTCGGATAGCATTTGTCTTTTTGACAGAACATAAGAAATGCATATTGTGTTTTACCCTTCAATGTAGTAAAATTGTATAGTGCATTGTTAAATAAGTGTCAAAGCCCCTTTTCGGGACCGTAAAAGAAAAAGGAGAAAAGATGTATAAAGTTTCAAACTTAGCCAGTGAATATAAGAAAAAACTGATTACAGCAGATCAGGCGGCCGCTATGGTCAAAGATGGGGACAGACTTCATTTCGGTCTGGGCTGCGGATCTGTTATCGATATTGATAAGGCTCTGGCCAAAAGAGCAAAGGAACTGAGAGATGTGGAGATTGTCAGCACCGTAAGCATACGTGAAAAACCTTTTGAAACTTATCTCGCAACCGACAGCAACGAGCAGGTGCGTTTTTCATCAGCCCATTTCAATACTCATGACCGCAAGATGAACAAGGACGGCCGCTGCTGGTACATCCCTATGATGTTCTGCGAGCTGCCTTTCCTGTGGGTAAACAATAACTGCGAAATCGATATCGCCATGTTCCAGGTTGCACCTATGGATGAGCATGGAAACTTCAATCTGGGGCCTCAGGTGGCCGACATGTGGGGTGTTATCAAATCTGCCAAGAAGATAATCGTTGAGGTAAACGAAAAGATGCCGATAGCACACGGCTATCAGACTCAGCTTAACCTTTACGGAATAGACTACGTAGTAGAAGGAAGCAACACACCTTTGGCAGAGCTTCCGGCCAAGGCACCTACAGAAATTGATAAGAAGATTGCAAGTCATATCGTTCCAAGGATCAAGAGCCACAGCACCCTTCAGCTTGGTATAGGAAGCCTTCCGCTATGCATAGGTTCCATGCTGGCAGAGTCTGATCAGCGAAATATAAATGCCCATACCGAGATGTTCACCGATGCCTATGTTGACCTCTTTGAAGCGGGAAAGCTGACAGGAAACAAGCCTATTGACAAGGGCAAGGCCGTATATACCTTTGCCGGCGGAACAAAACGGTTATATGATTTCATAAATGATAATCCAATCTGCTGTAATGCTCCTGTTGATTATGTAAATAACATTGCCACTGTGGCACAGATAAAAAACTTTGTTTCTGTAAACAGCTGTATTCAGGTCGACCTGTATGGACAGGTGTGTTCTGAATCTGCGGGACATCAGCAGATAAGCGGCACAGGCGGACAGCTTGACTTCGTTTTGGGTGCTTATCAGTCTGATGGAGGACAGAGTTTCCTCTGCACACCGTCTACGAGAACGACTCCTGACGGCAGAGTAGAGTCACTTATTTCTCCTGTACTGCCACCGGGAGCCATAGTTACAACACCGAGAATGGCAACGAACTTTATCGTTACAGAATACGGTGCGGCAGATCTTAAGGGCAAGACTACATGGGAGAGAGCAGAGCTCCTTATAAACATCGCTCATCCTGATTTCCGCGATGACCTCATTAAGGAAGCTGAGAAAATGGGTATCTGGAAGAACTCCAGCAAGTGCCTGTAAATATACGAAAAAGGGCTGATCATATTAATTCAGCCCTTTTAAATTTGTATCGTCATGGCATCAATGCCCCATGTTCCTACATTAAAGCTATAATCCCGGCC
This sequence comes from uncultured Oscillospiraceae bacterium, assembly GCA_964619875.1. Lineage (GTDB taxonomy): Bacteria > Bacillota > Clostridia > Peptostreptococcales > Anaerovoracaceae > SUG1106. Next base: position 6,494 of record CAZUFU010000071.1, on the reverse strand, counting down.
GCCGCCGTAAAAATCGTCCCATTCTTCGTTTAAGCCGTCATCCCGGAGATTTGCTTTATCCAGGTCGCTTTCGAAGGCTCCGAAATACAGGATTCCGTCCTCTTCATGGATGATTTCCCTAAGATGCTGCTGTTAAGAATGAAATGCAGGAGCAGCGTTGCCGGAAAAACAAAGGCAATATGGGCTGCATCTATATAGTCACCAAAGGTTGTTACTGTATCCCTGTTTCCGGTCATAAAAAGGAATATCTCTGCCGCCGCCATCAGAAGGCTGATTCCGATTACTCTGTAGATTCCATTCTTTAAGTAGAATGCTAAAATAGATGTATTTCTGCTCATTCTATCCCCCTATTCCTCGTCCCAGTATCTGTCTATGAGACGGAGCGCCTCGCTTTTTTCGATGCCTGTCTGTTTCAGTGCGGAGGCCAGCCGCTTCACATCCTCTTCCAGAAGCTCCGTTTTCAGCGTCTTAACCTTTTCTTCGCTTAGTACCATAAAGCTTTTGGCCCCGGATCTGGATTCGATGAGACCCTCCTCCTCCAATATTCTGAATGCCTTCTGGACCGTGTTGGGGTTAATCCCCAGGAGTGCCGAAAGGACTCTTCTCGAAGGAAGCTCGTCACCGTCCGCTATTGTACCGGCACAGGCACCTCGTTTTATGTAATACACGATTTGGAGGTAAATCGGTGTCTTGCCGTCACTTTTAAAATCCTCAAAATGAATCATAATGCTTTTCCTTTTCCTGCTGCCGCTTTTTTCGCCATGGCGGCATGTATTTGCATTTCTAACAAAAAACTGTATTACTTGCATAGTACGGTTCTTTTGACCGTATTATACATGTAATACAGTTGGATGTCAATCTCTTTTTTATATTATATCATTGCATCATCGGCAAGGACTAGTCATCCCACTCATCGTCATCGTCGTGGTCATCGTCATCATCGTCATCCCAGTCGTCATCATCGTCATAATCTCTGTGCTCTGAATCTCTGTCTCTGATAGCTCCGGATGTGGCATCAATTTCGTACTCGTATTCGGTATCACCGCTGTAGAACTCTATTTCGTAAACAGTCACACCGTCGTCTCTGTCCAGTTTAGCCTTTGTGAAAGTAACTGATGAAGCAGAGACGCCTGCATCCTTAAGAGCGATGGATTTAGCCTTGTCAACACCGATGTACTTGGAGCTCGGGTTGTCTGTGGATGAAGATGTATTCTGAGACGCTCCGGAGTTTGATGAAGTACCGGTTCCTTCGCTGCTGCCGCTGCCAGGTGTAGCGGAAGTGCTGGCATCTGTTTTGTCAGCGGATTCCTTTTCAGTATCGTCAGCTTTGACTTTTTCTCTCTGAGCCTCCAGAATCTTACCGTCGGAAGCCTTGATGGTGTACTCGTATTCGTAGCCGTTTACAGTGAATTCTACGTCATAGGCCGCAACACCGTCTTCGTCGTCGTAATGAGCTGTAAGATCTGTAACTTCTTCAGACTTAAAACCTGCATCAGCGAGAGCAACAGCGACTCCCTTGTCCATACCTATAGTCTTGTTAGCGTTAACGTTTGCACCTACCTGAAGGGTTGCGAAGCCTACAGCTCCGGCGATGAGAACCACACAGACTACGAAGGCTGCAATCTTCTTAGGTGAGTTTAAGCTTTGTGTAAATTTTTTCATAATCTTTCTTCCTTTCTATTAACCTTTTAAACAAAGCAGCTTGCTTTTATTTGATTTTATGGCTTTATTATAGCGGCATAAAATTAAAGAAAGATTAAAGCTTTTAATTTTTTTAATATTTATAATTTATTTTTTTCAGATTCAAGGCGAAAGTAAAAACAGTACCCTTGCCGAAGGTGCTTTCTACAGAGACCTCTCCTCCCAGAAGAACAGCAATCTGCTTCACCATGGAAAGTCCCAGACCGATTCCGCCGCCACCTGCATCCTCGTTTCTCGATGGCTCTACCTGATAGAAACGATTCCATATCTTTTCGAGATTTTCCCGGGAAATGCCGATTCCGTCATCTGCTACAGAAAGCACAGCCAGGTCATCAGTCTTTTTCAGACTCACTTTGATGGTGCCGTCAGGTTTTCCGTATTTATATGCGTTGCTGCAGAGGTTGTTGAGCAGGCGGGCAAACAGGTTTCTGTCTGTTACCGCCATGATATCGGGTTCTATGTCTGCGGAAAGGGTAATATTATTGTATTTTATCATCTGTTGCTCTGTGCAGATATCAGCAGTAAGCTGACTGAGGTCAAGTTCCTCCATATTGACAGGTTCGGTGCCCTGGTCCAGTCTGGTAAAGAAAAGCAGCCTGCTTATCAGGTCGTTCATACGCTCTGCCTGACGTTTGATAACTTCCAGAGCCTCGCGATATTCATCCTCGTTATCGGCAAGCTCAAGGCCATACTCTGCCTGAGCCATGATTACCGCAGTCGGGGTACGGAGCTCGTGGGAAGCATCAGAAGTAAACTGCCTTTCGGATTCGAAGGCCTTTTCCAGTCTTTCAAACATGTTGTTGAAGGCGTCCGTGAGCTGATGCAACTCATCGTTTCCAGGACCAATGTCAAGGCGCCTGGAAAGGTCTCCGCTTTCACCGATTTCTTTTGCTGATTGTGCAATCTGCTCCACAGGCAGGAAAGAACGGCGTGTTATAGCGTAGCCGCCCAGAATTGCCAGCAGTGCCAGAACGGGCAGCAGCCAGAAGGAAAGCCGTACCGTATTGTATAATATGTTGATTCTTTCGTTTTTAGATACAACGCCGCGGAGCCACAGGCCTTCCAGATTATCGCCGGCAAGCTTACGGTCGTAGACATAGTACTTCTCACCCTTGTAGGTTATTTTGCCCACTGTGGTAAAGGTGAGAGCCTTGCTGCGGGAGATTTTTACCGGGGATTCCCCGTAAAGGAGATTACCCTTTTCATCGTACAGGGCAGTACAGATTCCTTCATAAAAGTCGCAGAAATCATCGTCGATTTCCAGCCAGCCGTCGTTATACTGAAGAAACTGGTCCCCCTGTTCTCTTTCCATTCCGGAATCCAGGCGGTTAAAATACTCTATTTCCTCCGCGTTGGAAACCACCGTGTTCATAAGTCTTTCTTTTACGTCTTCGTCCAGAACCAGATTGGCGATGGCGAAAGTCATGGTGTTCATGAGAGCCACGATGACTATGAGCATCAGAGAAAACCAGATTATTATTTTTTTCTGTATTGTCAGATTTTTCATGGAGCTTTTCATCTGCAGCTAGTCCTCTTCTTCTCTCAGAACGTATCCCACGCCGCGGACTGTATGTATAAGACGTGGGGAAAAGTCCTCATCAATTTTTTTTCTCAAATATCTGATGTAAACGTCAACTGCATTGGTGCCGCCTTCATAATCGAAGTTCCAAAGGCTGTTTTCAATTTTTTCCCGGGAAAGAACCTGCCCCTTGTTCCTCAGCAGGTATTCAAGCAGGGCAAATTCCTTGGCCGACAGTTTGATACTTATGCCGGAACGGGTGACGCTGTGGCTGCTGGTATCAAGCCGCAGGTCGGCCGCTTCATAGACCGGTGAGTTGGCGGCAGCGGTTTTTCTGGTCATAGCTCTTACTCTGGCCATAAGTTCTTCAAAAGAGAAGGGTTTTACCAGATAGTCGTTGGCACCCAGATCAAGTCCCTTGACCTTGTCTTCAACAGAATCTCGGGCGGTCAGAAAAAGCACCGGTGTCGGGTCTCCTGATGCACGCATATGTTTCACCACATCAAGGCCGTCCATTTTAGGCATCATAATATCGAGGATGACCCCGTCATACTGTGCCATAGCCAGAAAATCCAGCGCCTCCTCGCCGTCAAAGCAGTTGTCTACCGAATAACCTTCTGCGGTAAGTTTCTTTAAAAGAATCTTGTTAAGGTCCTTCTGATCTTCCGCAATTAATATTCTCATAGAAGAGCCTCTATTTCCTCCTTAGGTCTCAGACCTATAGCTGTGTTTACGATTTCGCCGTTTTTTACCACCATAAGTGTAGGAATGCTCATAACTCCGTGTCTGATGGCAAGTTCCTGCTCATCATCGATGTTTATTTTGCATACCTTTACCTCAGGATGTTCTTCGGCGATTTTTTCTACGGCAGGAGCGAGCATTCTGCATGGTCCGCACCAGGCAGCCCAGAAATCTATAAGCACAGTACCCTCTGCCTGCATAACTTCAGTATCAAAATTTTCTTTAGTAACGTTAGTAATCATGTTAAAACCTCCTTTTGGTCTATTATACCCTGAACAGCATGAAATTAACAGCCGAAATTAAGATGAAGAAACTGTGAAATTTCAATAAAACGAGTCAATCAGCCTTGAGAAAAAGGGACTGTCATGTTAGAATAATCTATTATGGATAATTAACACAATCCCCTTTTTATAAACTAAATATCAGGAGAGGATAAAACAATAATGTCAAGATTCAGTGTAAAAAAGCCGCTTACGGTTTTCGTGGCGGTAGTGATTATAATAGCTCTGGGCATAGTGTCGGTAACAGGTATGACGCCGGACCTGCTGCCAAGCATTGACCTGCCTTATGTAGTTGTAATGACCACATATCCGGGAGCGACGCCGGAAGAGGTGGAAAGCGAGGTTACCAAGCCGCTGGAGCAAAGCCTTGCCACGGTGGAAAGCCTCAAATCCATACAATCCATATCCAATTCCAACTATTCTCTGGTTGTTCTGGAGTTTGACAACGGCTCCAGCATGGATACGGCAGTGGTAAATATCCTGCAGCAGGTGGATCTGGTGGAGGGCGGCTGGAGTGACAGCATAGGCGCTCCATACATAATGAAAATCAATCCTAACATGATGCCTATAGCAGTTGCTTCGGTGGACATGGATGGATTCGATACAGAGAAACTGTCATCATTCGTTGAAGACACACTCATGAATAAGCTTGAGGGCATTACAGGAGTAGCCAGCATTAATGCAGGCGGTCTTCTCGAATCCAAGATAAATGTAACCATAAGTGAAGATAAGATAGAAAAGCTTAATGAAAAGCTGCTTGGAGAAGCGAGCCCATCAATGGCCAAGGCAAAGAGTCAGCTCAATTCCGGCATGAAACAGATAAAGAAAGCGGAGGCTCAGCTGGCTGCCAGCGAAAAGGAACTTGAACAGACCAAGAGCGACACCTACGATCAGCTGTCCGAAGTTAGTGCTCAGCTCGATGTGGCTGTTTCAAAGGCCAGCGCTCTTGCGACACAGATTACCGTACTGGAAGGAAGACAGGCTGCCATAGAGGCCCAGATTTCACAGGGAATTTACGGCCCGCAGGTGGGAATTACTCTGGAGGAGCTTCAGGAACAGCTTAAGGATATAAAGAGCCAGCTTGCGGTAATGCAGATGGACAGTACCGCAGCAGAAGCACAGGTAACACAGCTGCAGGAGGCATATAAGCAGGCGGAACGAGGTACATATACAGCTCAGGAAGCTTTTGACGATGCAGAGGCTCAGCTGGCATCGGCTAAAAAACAGATAGCAAGCCAGAAATCTCAGCTTAATTCTGCCATGGCCCAGCTTGATGAAGCAGGCAATCAGTCTCTTCAGGCTGCAGGTCTGGGTTCCATGATAACGGTGGACATGATTTCTGGAATTCTGCAGGGTCAGAACTTCTCCATGCCGGCCGGATACGTACAGGAAGGTGACACCCGATATCTGGTAAGCGTCGGAGATGAGCTGAAGGATCTGGATGAAGTTGAAGATCTTTTTATCTTTAATATAGATGGGCTGGGAGATGTAACTCTGGACGATGTGGCCGACGTATTTATGACGGATAATTCGGATTCAATTTATGCAAGTATCAATGGTAATCCGGGGGTACTGCTTACATTCTCAAGGCAATCCAATTATGCTACAGCCACGGTTTCCGACAATATAGCAGATAAATTCGAGCAGCTTTCCGAAGAGTACGAAGGTCTTAACTTTACTACTCTCATGGATCAGGGCAATTACATTTACCTTATAATAAGCTCTATTCTGCAGAGCCTTGGATGGGGAGCTCTGTTTGCAATACTTATTCTGCTGCTTTTCCTGAGAGACATCAAGCCTACATTTATAACACTGCTCAGTATTCCTATAAGTATAACCTTTGCATTAGTGCTCATGTACTTCTCCGGAGTAACGCTGAACATGATTTCTCTGTCCGGACTTGCTGTGGCAGTTGGAATGCTGGTGGATAACTCCATCGTAGTAATAGAAAACATTTTCAGAATGAGAAGGCTGGGGATACCGCCTAAAAAGGCAGCCATCGCAGGGGCCAAAGAGGTTGCGGCAGCCATTACAGCTTCCACTCTGACCACTGTCAGCGTATTCGCTCCTATTGTGTTTGTAGATGGCATTACACGTCAGCTGTTTTCTGATATGGCTCTGACTGTTACATATTCTCTGGGCGCCAGTCTTATTATCGCATTGACGCTGGTTCCGGCAATGTCCTCCATGATGTTCGTAAAGGAACCGAAACCGGAGGGAGCAGGTTTTGCCAGATTCAAAAACGGCTACAG
>CAZUFU010000070.1:0-8667 GCA_964619875.1 uncultured Oscillospiraceae bacterium | reverse complement strand
TCGATGAAATTCTGGGACAGCAGCATATTGTAAAAATTCTGAAGCATCAGATTGCTACGGACACGGTGAGCCATGCTTATCTTTTCTGCGGAACCAGGGGTACAGGCAAGACCACTACGGCAAGAATTCTGGCAAAGGCGGTGAACTGCCTGTCGGAGGGGGAACGTCCCTGTGGCCATTGCCCAAACTGTATGGCTATTAAAGACGGAACCTTCATGGATGTTATCGAAATCGACGCTGCTTCCAACAACGGTGTTGATAATATAAGGGAGCTCAGAGAAAGCGTCAAGTACCCTCCTGCCATAGGGCGAAAGAAAGTCTACATCATAGACGAGGTGCACATGCTTTCCACAGGAGCTTTCAATGCACTGCTTAAGACTCTCGAAGAACCGCCTGAAAACGTAATGTTCATTCTGGCTACAACAGAACCGCAGAAATTGCCGGCAACCATTCTTTCCAGGTGCATGAGGCTTGACTTCAAGAGAGTGCCTCAGAACATTCTGACGGAAGGAATGAAGGAAATCTGCATTGACAAGGGTGTGGAGATAACGGAAGGCGCACTTAAACTTCTGGCCAACTGTGCTGACGGTTCGGTACGAGATGGACTCAGTATTCTGGATCAGGTTCTGGCTTCCGGGGAAAAGATTGTTGACAGAGACAATGTGCTGGAATATGTAGGCGCTGCAGGCGAAGACTTTTTCATTGACCTGACGGAGCTGGTCTCGCTGAAAAAAGTGGCTGAGGCATTGGTGCTTCTTGACGGAGTACTGGCCGACGGCAAGGATGTGAAACAGCTTATGAAGGACTGGACGGCGCACTACCGCAACTTGATGATAACCAAATTCATAAAGAATCCGGAGGATATTCTGAACATGTCTACGGAAAATATTCGGCGGGTTCAGGAGCAGAGTATGCATATTTCCCTGGAGGAGATAAACGATGCAATTATAAGACTTTCCAAAACCATAAACGATGCAAGATGGTCTACTCAACCGAGAATATTGCTGGAGCTGGCCATAGTATCAATTGCCTCGGGACTGGATGAAGGAACTGCGCTTATAAGACATGAGAGAAGAATTCCTGCAAGAGCAGCGGAGCCTGTTTTTGCAGAAAGCAGATCAGCAGCACCGGCGCAGGTAGATGCACATGTACAGGTGGGTAAAAGGGAAGATCAAGCTGTGCAGACGAATAGGCCGCCGGCAGTTCAGAACCGAGATGAGATTGCAGTCATGGAGCAGTCAGCAGAAAATGAGGCCCTGTGGCATGCCGTTTTCGAGGAGGGAGAGGATGGAGCAGGAAGCTTCAACCTTATCAGAAACGGCACAGTGCTGGCAGAAGTAGGCGGCAAAAATTTCATCGTTATAGCTAAAAATGACTTTACGAAGAAATACGTGATACAGAAACAGAAACAGATTGAGGCCATAATGAGCCGGAGACTGGAAAGACCTGTGAGAATGCTCTGCTATCAGGAAGGAGAGTCTGTTCCGGGAATAAGAATGCCGGCAGCTGCAGGCAGTGCAGTTAGGGCAGGCGGAATGCAACAGACTGGTGAAATTGACAGTATCGAGGATATGGCTAAAAAGGCCAGTGAGATTCTCGGAATGGATATAGAAATCGAATAAAAACGGAGGAAATAAAATGGGAAAAGGTATGAGAGCAGGCAAGAAACCATCGTCAGGCATGGGTGGAGGCAGCATGCAGAAACAGCTTCAGCAGATGCAGGCAATGCAGAGAAAGATGGAAATGATACAGGCTGAAATCGACGAAAAGGAAGTTGAGACTACGGCTGGCGGCGGTGCTGTAACCGCAGTTATAAATGGTAAAAAAGAAATCGTAAGACTGGAAATCAAGCCTGAGGTAGTGGATCCTGATGATGTGGAAATGCTTCAGGACCTGATTATAGTTGCTGTAAACGAAGGCCTCAGACAGATTGATGAGATATCAAGTGCAGAGATGGGCAAGCTGACAGGTGGTCTGGGAATTCCGGGGCTGTAGACATTTACAGAAATTGCAATGAAATTATTAATAAAAAAATCCAAACTATGTAACCTTTCAGCCAATATGGCTGAGTGTATTGTGTAGGTAGAAATGAAGCAATATCCTAAACCACTTGCCAAATTAATAAATGAACTTTCCAAACTGCCGGGCATTGGAAACAAGTCGGCCCAGAGGCTAGCTTTCCACATCCTCGCACTGGAGGACAGGGAAGCGGAGCAGCTGGCTGAAGCTATCACCACGGCCAAGCGTGAGATGAAATACTGCTCTGTATGCGGGAATCTTACAGATGAGGATCCATGTGCCATATGCAGCGACCCGTCTCGCCGTGAAGATGTTATTTGCGTGGTGGAAAGTCCCCGTGATGTTATGGCCATGGAGAGAATTAAGGAGTTTAACGGCCTTTACCATGTACTTCACGGAGTAATTTCGCCTATGGAGGGTATCGGACCGGAGGACATCAACCTGAAGTCCCTCATACAGAGACTTCAGGCAGGAGATGTGAAGGAACTTATTATAGCCACAAACCCCAACATAGAGGGAGAGGCTACTGCCATGTATATCGCAAGACTGATAAAGCCGGCAGGAATCAAGGTGACCAGAATCGCCCACGGAATACCGGTGGGAGGAGATCTGGAATATGCTGATGAGGTTACACTTCTGAAATCCCTTGAGGGGCGCAGAGAACTTTAGCCTTTCAGAGTGAAAGCTTGTTTTCTTTAGCCATCTTGAGAAGGTAGGAGTACCTGGCTCTGGCAGCGAGAAGATTGTAAGAGGCATAATCTACGGCGGTATCATCTGTGAGTTCATTGAAGAGATCTGTGGCCTTTTTAAGGTCCATCCTTGCTGACTGCAGTGAATTTAAAAGAATTTCATCCTGAGAGATGACGGATTGTTTTAATTTCATATGGTACCATGCCTTTCTGGGTTATTTAATTCTATTTTATTCCAAAGTCACATATTTTATACAAAATTGACGGAGTAATAGCTGAAACACTGATGAATGGAGGGGTAGCATGGGTGTGCAGATGGGAGTTTTCCTTACATACGTCGGGGCGATAGTCTTGATTTTTCTTGTGGGAAAGATTTTTTTATGGCCTCTTAAGCTTGTGCTTAAGCTGGCGGCAAGCAGCGTCATAGGGGGCCTTGCAATTCTGATTATTAATGCATTGGGAGCCGGATTCGGGCTGCTTATACCGCTTAACCTGATAAGTGCTGTAATAGTAGGAATTCTTGGAGTTCCCGGAGTGATACTGCTTCTGATACTTACTTTGATTTAGGAAAAAGATTAGGAAAAATTTTTAAGGAGAAAAGACACAAATGAAAAAACTGCTTATTTTACTTTTGACAATTGCTATGGTAATGACTTCCTTTACCGCCTGCGGTAACAATGATGACAAGGAAACGGCCGGAGATGACCAGACTGCTCAGGTGGAACAGGGTGATACAGATACAGAGGATGGCACCGATGTTGAAAATGCTGATGGTGATACAGATACTGAGAAGGGAGATTCAGACCAGGAAGATACAGACAAGAACTCCGGGTCTGAAAATAAAGAAGACAGCAATACATCTTCAAAGCCTTCCGCACCTAAGGAAGACAACAAGAAAGAGGAAACTCCAAAGGAAGAAGCAAAGCCTTCTGCACCTTCAGGAAGCCCTTCTAAAATCATAGATAAGATATATGAGAAGAAGTCTGTGGAGCTGCCTCTTGGAACTACAGAACTTGATCTTTCAGACGGAGAAATGTTTACAGCGGTGACAGGTCTTGCTGACAGCAGCAAGGTCAAGGAGGCTGCGTATTCGGAATCCATGATGGGCTCCCAGGCATATTCACTGGTTATGGTACGCGTAAAGAAAAGTAAGGATGCTGCTGGTGTTGCAGATGAAATGCTAAATGGCATCAATCCTGCCAAGTGGATTTGTGTGGAGGCGGATGATGTTAGGGTGGCTGCATATGATGATCTGGTAATGCTTATAATGGTGAGCAGCCAGTTTGAGGATACAGTTACAGGCAAGGAGATTGTGTCGGCCTTTAAAAAGGTATGCGGCAGCAGCCTTGATGTAAGTAAGAAGAGATAGAAAGATAGAGAGGAAAAGATGATTTTTTCAAGCATACCGTTTTTATATTACTTTTTACCGGCAGTAATTTTGCTGTATTTCATCGTTCCGAAAAAAATGGCCAATAGCGTTCTGCTGCTGGCCAGTTTGTTTTTTTACGGATACGGTGAACCTAAAATGCTTCCGGTGATGGTTGTGACCATAATTGCGGCGTGGGCTCTGGGGCTGGCAGTGCCGAAGAACAGGAACTGCTTTTACCTGTCAGCGGCCATCTGCCTGGGGCTTCTGGTGTGGTTCAAGGGAGGTTTTGCAGGAAGTGCGCTGCCTGCGGGCATAAGCTTCTATACTTTCCAGATTCTCAGCTACACTATAGATCTGAGAAGAGGAAACATCAGCCCGCAGAAGAATCTGAGAGATTTTGCTATGTATGTGTCCATGTTTCCGCAGCTCATAGCAGGACCTATAGTGGTTTATTCCACAGTGGAGGACAAACTTGACCCTCTTAAGAGAAAGACATCGGCAGAGGATCTTTACGAGGGCAGCTGCCGATTCGTTTTCGGTCTGGCCAAGAAGGTGCTGCTTGCCAACAATCTGGGGCAGTTTGTGTCCATTTTTCAAGGCACGGCGACAGATGACAGAACCGTAATATTTTACTGGGCTTATGCCCTGGCTTTTTCCATGCAGATATATTTCGATTTCAGCGGCTACAGCGATATGGCCATAGGGCTTGGGCGGATTTTCGGATTTTCTTTCCCGGAAAACTTCAATTATCCCTTTATTTCAAAGAGTATAACGGAGTTCTGGCGCAGGTGGCATATGACTCTGGGAGGCTGGTTCAGGGAATATGTTTATATTCCGCTTGGAGGCAACAGGGTAAGCCGCGGACGCTGGATTTTCAATATATTCGTGGTATGGGCACTGACCGGTCTCTGGCATGGTGTGCAATGGACCTTTCTTGTCTGGGGCTTGTATTTCGGAGTACTTCTTATGGCAGAAAAACTCTGGCTGGGCAGAGTGCTGGACAAGCTTCCGGGATGGGTACAGCATCTGTATACCATAGTGCTGGTTCTTTTCAGCATGGTGATTTTCAATGGGGAAAGCATCGGAGAGGCAATGTCTTTTATGGGTGCTATGATAGGAATTGGAAGCGCCGGAGGTGGAGCGATTCCGCTAACAGGTGTTTTGAGCAGCTATTACATCAGAAGCTTCGGAATTCTCTTTATAGTCAGCATTGCGGCCTCGACTCCAATATCAAAGAAGCTTTCGGCTTACAGATATGCTGAGCAGCTTAAACCTGCTGCAGTGATAATTTTGCTGCTATTGGTGACGGCATATCTGGCGGACGGTTCCTACAACCCGTTCCTTTATTTCAGATTCTAGGGGGGCTGCGAAAATGAAAAACATTAAACTGATTGTTATAGCTGCGGTATTTTTTACAATTACCGCGGCATGCTGGTTCTCTTCTGACAATGAGTTTTCACAGAGCGAACGCCGGCCTCTGGCTCAGAAGCCTGAAATAAGCATGGAAAACCTTCTCAGCGGTCAGCTGGAGTCAGATGTAGAAAAATATACTGCAGACCAGTTCCCTCTGAGAGAACAGCTGAGAAGCCTGAAGGCTATTTCGGAATACTGCCTTTTTATGAAAAAGGACAACAACGATATTTATGTGCAGGACGGTCATGCTTCCAAAATTCTTTATCCGTACAGTGAAAAGTCTGTTTCCAATGCGACCGGCATCTTCGGACAGGTCTATGAAAGCTTTATTAAAGGAACCCAGTCAGAGGAAGATGGCAGAGTGTTTGTTTCGGTGATACCGGACAAGAGTTTCTATCTTGCCGATGAAAAAGGATGTCCTCAAATAGATTATGACAGGCTGTTTACACAGGTTATAAAAGAGATGGATTATGCACGGTACATTGACATTACTGGTGTCCTCAGTGCTGATTCCTATTACAAGACCGATCTTCACTGGAGACAGGAAAAAATCCTGCCGGCTGCAGAAACATTGGGACAGGCCATGAGCCTCAATCTTGCGGGTCCGGGTGGACTGACGCCAATTACCGCCACTGAGAATTTTGCCGGTGTGTACAAAGGCCAGTCGGGACTGCCCCTTAAGGAAGAGCCTCTTATATACATGACTGATGATATGATAGATGGATGCAGGACATTCAACTATGAAACCAATGAAGAGGGGAAGGTATACGACCTTGAAAAGCTTTTGGGAAGAGATCCTTACGACCTGTTTCTGTCGGGAGCAACAGCGCTGATTACCGTTGAGAATCCTGATGTGGCAGAGAAAACTGACAGGGAACTTATAATATTCCGCGATTCCTTCGGCAGCAGCCTTGCGCCTCTCCTGCTTTCAGATTATGCCAGAATAACATTGGTGGATCTGCGCTACATCAAATGGTCATATCTGGACCAGTTCATAGACTTTGACAGACAGGACATACTTTTTATATATGGGACAACTCTTTTGAATGACAGCTATGTGCTGAAGAGGTAACGCTATGAACAGAAAAAGAATTTTTACAATTATTCAGGTGGGAAACCTTTCTGATTTCCCAAGCAGAGCTTACGACTTTGCCCTTGTAATAGCTGTAGCTGTGAACATTTTTATCGCCATATTCGATACGTTTCCGGAAGCTGACCCTTATGAGAAGGCTATATGGGTCATTGAATGCATAACGGTGGTTTTCTTTGCTATAGATTATCTGCTGAGAATATGGACTGCAGATTATCTCTATGAAAACATGAGTCCTGCCAGGGCACGTCTCAGATTTATCTTCTCATGGGCGGGACTGGTGGATCTGCTTTCCTGTGTGCCTTTTCTGGCAGCATCAGGCGGCGGAGCCCTGAGAATGTTCAGAATCATCAGAATTCTGAGGGTATTCAGAATTCATCATTATGCGGACCCGCTGAGGGTTATCGGAGATGTAATCAGAAAAAAACAGGGTCAGCTGCTTTCGTCCATATTTATAGTGTTTATCCTTATGATAGCATCGTCGCTGATGATGTACAATCTGGAGCATGATGCTCAGCCGGAGGCTTTCGCAAATGCCTTTTCAGGTTTCTGGTGGGCCGCCAACACATTGCTCACTGTGGGATACGGCGATATAGTTCCGGTAACTCTGGCAGGCAAAATATGCGGAACTCTGCTGACCTTTCTGGGAGTAGGAATAGTTGCCATTCCTACAGGTATTCTTTCAGCCGGATTTATGGAGCAGGTATCCATAGTGCGTGAGAAGGCTGTGGTGGAAGGTGTAATCAGAGACACGGCATTTGCCGAAGAGGAAAGAAAGGATGATGAGGAAAAGGCCAGGGAAGAATACACTTATTGTCCGTACTGCGGCAAAAGGCTGCCTTAGAAAAGCAAGACATACATTAATTTAAGCATCAAAAAACGGCGCTGAAATGCGCCGTTTTAGTTTGCTTTGATTTAGCTGAAAATTCCCAGTTTGAAGAAGCCATCCAGCTGTCCCAGCAGAACCATTACCATCATTAACGGAGCGATAAATTTGATACAGAAATCGTAGAATTTCTTGGTTTTGAACTGAGCACCGTTTAAGGTTGCTTCTTCATCAACAAGTGAAGTCGGAATAATAATTGCCATATAGCATGCACCAAGAGGCATCAGTATACCTTCTGCGATAAGGTCGATGGCATCGAGCCAGCAGCCCTGACCGAAGAACTGAGGGAATCCGTTGGCACCAAGGCCGTCCAGAGAAACGATGGAAGATGTGATGGCAATTGACAGACCCATGAATGCGGTAATCTTCTTTCTGTCGAACTTCTTCCCTTTTTCGATATATCTGTCCATTACTACGGCAACATTACCTTCAAGCAGTGAGATTGAAGAAGTAATAGCTGCAATGAATACCAGGAAGTACATAAGAAATCCGAAGAACGGTCCTACAGCTCCCATGTTATCGAATACGGTCTGAAGTGTGATGAAAAGGAGTCCCGGACCGGAACCTGGCTCAAGCCCCATAGCGAATACAGCAGGCATAGTAGCAAGACCTGCCATGATTGCAACCAGAGTATCAGCGAAAGGAATAACAAGGGCACTTCTCTCAAGGTTCTGATCCTTAGGAAGGTATGAACCGTAGGTTACCATGATAGCCATACCTAATGAAAGTGAGAAGAACATCTGACCGCCGGCAACAGCCAGAACAGATATCCAGCCTGCACCCTGGAAGACTTCCCAGTTAGGCTTGAACATGAATGCAAGTCCTTCTGCTGCCCCAGGAAGGGTAACGCTTCTAATAATTACGATAACAAGCATTACAAACAATGCAGGCATTGCAATAGTGGTAAACTTTTCGATACCGCCGGATACTCCGTTTATTACGATAATCACTGTAAGGAATACGAAGATCAGAGAGAATATCACTGTCTGAAGCATGTCCGAAGTAAATGCTCCGAAGTATGCTCCGCTGTCCATGCCGTTGATGCCCCAGCTTGCACCGAAGAGATCTCCCAGGTTGGCGATGGCATATTTGATACAGTAGCCGCCCAACATGGAGTAGAAGGATAAAATCAGCCATGGAGCGATGACTTCCATCCAGCCGATAAAGGCATATTTTTCAGATAATGATCTGTAGGCTCCGA
>CAZUFU010000069.1:0-8680 GCA_964619875.1 uncultured Oscillospiraceae bacterium | reverse complement strand
ACACCCCCGTCGAAACCTTTACACCCCCTTGATGTCAATATATTATACCACGTCTCAGTCGTTTATGCAAATTTATTTAACTCATGAGACAGACTATACAGCGTCATCGGCAAACCAGCGTTTTTTTGTAAGTAGCCAGAAGATAGGCACTGTGTACATATATACAGCGAAAGGCAGCGAATGGAAGTCAGCTCCAAAGAAGGAGAGGGGCACGCTGCAGCCTATGGACCACGGGATGAAGCAGGCTATGAGGATGACGGAATTTTCCATGTCAATGGCAAGCTCTGTCATTGAGACTGCAGCAGAAGCATCCGGAGCAAGCGACGTAGAACTGCGTCCATCCAGATAAGGTTTTTTCAGCAGGTCGCAGCACATTAGAGTGGCAATGGTCTGGTTGCAGAACACAGCCGCAGTGCCCATACTCATCAAGAGCATTACTGTGAACCTGCCAAAACGGGTGCATGCAAGACTGAGCTTTTCCTGAAGATCATTCAGGAGACCGGTGCCACTGAAGATGCCGGAATAGGAGCTGGAAATCAGCAGTATAAAGACTATTTCCAGCATGGACACCAGACCGCCGCCGTTGAGAATTGACCCAAGGCCTTGGCCTTGAGCCTCATAGCCGATAATACATATTTTAAATACTTCCAGGAGAGGGACACCCTGAACCAGCCATGCTACTGCCACGGCGCAGAGTATGCTGAGCCCCATGGAAATCAGTACGCTGACCTTTAATAAAGGAAGAACAAGCATTACAACAGCAGGCACAAAAGCCCACAGGGACAGCACGAATTCCTTTTCAAAGGAAGCCACCAGTGCTTCATCCACGTGACTTATAGGGCTCATTACCGACAGTACTGTATAGACAGCCAGAGCAATAGCAAAAGGAATAATAGCGGTCTTCATCATCAGCTTCACGTTGTCGAAGATTTTTGTGCCGGTGATACCGGCTACCATGTTTGCACTGGAGGATACGGGAGAGCCCCTGTCTCCGAAGTAAATTCCCGACATGAGAACGCCTGCGGTTATAACCGGGTCCACACCGCCGCTTCTTGCCAGAGTCATGAAAATTACGCCTACAGTCCCGGCTACTCCGAAGGAGGTTCCCAGTGCGTAACTGAGGAGGCAGGACAGGAGAAAGGCAATGAGAAGAAACAGGGCCGGAGTGATTATTTTCATGCCGTAGTATACGAAAATGGTTATGGTTCCGGAGACGCGCCAAGAGGCGGTGACGAAGCCGATTACACACATAACCTCTATGACAATCAAGGAACCTTTGGCACCGTCAAGAGCCATGGAACCAAGGACTTTGAGACTGTAGCCTTTGGTGACGGCTGCAGCTGAAAAAGCGATAAGTCCTATGATCAGGGCGATTATCATAGAATAGCCTGTGAATATGGCTGCAACCATGGAGAATAAAAAAACTAAAAAAGCGATTAAAAGTGCCAAATAATTCACCTCAAAAATCATTATCTTCTGTAATAATATATATCAAAGTCATTCTAAACCCAAATTTACTATGTTTCAAGGTGGTTTTGGATAAAAAACTGTGATATACTGTTAGCATCAAAGGACAGGGAGGATTGACATCATGATCAGAGAAATGAGAAGAATCAAACAGCTTCTGCCTGAGCAGAAGACCATAGAGATAATGGAAAGAAACACAGCAGGAGTGCTGGCTGTAACGGGAGACGACGATTATCCTTATGCTGTTCCCATCAGCTATGTTTACGCAGACGGAAAGATTTATATGCACAGTGCGAAGGAAGGCAACAAAGTGGATGCCGTAAGAAACCACGAAAAAGCATCCTTCTGCGTAGTTGATAAGGACCAGATAGTTCCTGAGGAATACACTACATACTTCAGAAGCGCTATTGCATTCGGCAAGGTACGTCTGGTGGAAGAGGGGGAGGAAAAAAGAAAAGCCACGGAGCTTCTGGGCAGGAAATACTATCCGGCAGACACAGCTGAAAACCTTACACGCGTAATAGATGAGTCGGATTCCAGATTTGTAATAATAGCTCTGGATATAGAACATATGACCGGCAAAGAGGCTATTGAACTTGTCCGCGCTGCAGAAAAATAAATCACGAAAACATGACAATAATTGTACTTCAAAAAGTACATAAAACTGTGCAAAATCCCAAAAAAATATTAAAAAAGTTGTTG
This sequence comes from uncultured Oscillospiraceae bacterium, assembly GCA_964619875.1. Taxonomy (GTDB): domain Bacteria; phylum Bacillota; class Clostridia; order Peptostreptococcales; family Anaerovoracaceae; genus SUG1106. The sequence continues at coordinate 6,511 of CAZUFU010000069.1, read as the reverse complement.
CAAACTATGAAATGATATGTTACAATACCAACAACGCACAGATTATTGAGTTTTGAAAAGGCAGAAAATTATGATGAACTTTAGTTTAGCAATTATCGGTATCGTGATTATGAGCATTATTCTAGTCCTCCTACTGGGAGAAAAAAAGGATAGTGCCAAAAGTGATGCCCTGATTTGCTAGCTATAGCGTTTTGCCTGCTGAAAAGCAAAGACATAATGTAAATGCAAACCTTACGGATAATACTTTTGGCCGTAAGGTTTTTTCATGAGTCACCAGAACACCAGAAGGAGGAAGAGGAGAAAATGATGATGACAGGTGCAAAAATATTGATAGAATGCCTGCTTGAGCAGGGTGTAGACACTGTTTTCGGCTACCCTGGCGGCACTATCCTCAATGTTTATGACGAACTGTATAAATATGAAGGAAAAATCAAGCACATTCTGACAGCCCACGAGCAGGGAGCATCACACGCAGCAGACGGATATGCAAGGAGTACAGGCAAGGTGGGAGTATGTTTTGTTACCTCGGGACCGGGAGCGACAAACATTACAACAGGAATTGCCACAGCGTACATGGATTCGTCTCCGGTGGTATTCATTTCCTGTAATGTAGGAGAAGACCTCATCGGAAAGGATTCTTTCCAGGAGGTGGATATTACGGGAATAACAATGCCGATTACAAAGTGCAACTATCTGGTCAGAGACGTAAACAAGCTGGCGGACATAGTGCGTGAGGCCTTTGCCATAGCCAGAAGCGGAAGACCGGGGCCGGTATTTATAGATATACTTCAGAATGTATCGGCACAGGTAGCGGATTATACTCCGGTTCCGCAGTCACAGCATTTTACAACGGGAAGGCTTGGAGCACTCATGGAGAGGTCCTCACACAATTTCGAGGCACCTACACCGGATGAGGATGATATAGACAAGCTGGTTGAAATGATAAGAAATTCCGAGAAGCCGCTGCTCATCTGCGGAGGCGGCGTTGTAAGGGGAAGAGCTCATAAGGAATTCCTCGAATTTGCCGAAAAGATAGATTCGCCGGTAGCGATTACAGTTATGGGCGGAGGCGGTTTCCAGGGCAGAAACCCTCTGACAACCGGAATGATAGGAATGCATGGTTCTCAGGCATCGAACATGGCCTGCGACGGCTGCGATCTTCTTATCGCTGTAGGATGCAGATTTTCCAACCGCGTGGCACTTGACCCGGAAAGCTTCGCCAGTCAGGCTAAGGTAGTACAGATTGATATAGACAGGGCCGAGATAAATAAAAACGTCAAAACCGACCATCACATCATAGGTGATGCCAAGAAGGTTCTGGAGAGACTTAACAGCAAAATCGAACAGCAGCATCATGATGAATGGAAAAAGTACGTATTTTCTTTCAAGACTGAAACGGAATACGAAGAAGGCGGGGAGGCCCTTACACCTAAACAGATTACAAAGACAATTGCAAATCTGCTGCCTCAGGACACCATCGTTGCCACAGATGTTGGACAGCATCAGATGTGGGCAATACAGCATTTCCACTATGACTATCCGGGACAGTTGCTGACATCAGGAGGTTTCGGAGCCATGGGATTCGGCCTGGGTGCTGCTATCGGCGCCAAGGTGGGCAATCCGGACAAGACGGTTATCCACGTTACAGGTGACGGAAGCTTCAGAATGAACTGCAATGAGCTCTGTACAGAACAGTATTACGATTTGCCGATAATCACCTTCATATTCAACAACGGTGTGCTGGGAATGGTAAGACAGTGGCAGACACTGATAAAGGACAAGAGATATTCCCAGACTGATCTGGACAGAGGCCCTGATTTCGTCAAGCTGGCGGAGGCATACGGACTGAAAGGCCGCAGAGTTGCCACCGTTGCTGAGCTGGAGGATGCCATCAAAGAAGCAGTCAGCTGGGGTCACGGCTATGTAATTGACTGTGCTATAGATATGGACGAAATGGTTAAGCCTATGGTAGCAGGCGGAAGCCATATTACCAAATTTATCGTATGCTAGAGAGGAGGGCCCCATGAACGAAATAAAGAAACATACAATAGCAGTTCTGGTGGACAACGAAGCGGGAGTTTTATCCCAGGTTTCCAGACTGTTTTCCCGCAAAGGGTATAACATAGAATCCCTGGCAGTAGGCACCACGGATAACCCTAAGGTATCCAGAATAACCATCGAGGTGCTGGCCGATGACGACCATGCGTACCTGCTTTCCAACCAGCTGAGAAAGCTCATACCGGTACATTCGCTGAAGCTGCTGCCGCCGGAAAAATCCATCAGAAGAGAGCTGTTGCTCCTTAAGGTAAAAGCGGAGACTGCAGAGAAAAGAAATGAAATTATACAGATCGCAAATATTTTCAGAGCCAACATCGTGGACGTATCCATAGGTGCACTGACACTGGCAATGATAGGCGATGAATCTAAAACAGATGCACTTGAAAAAATCCTGAAAGAGTTTGAGGTGCTGGAGCTGGCCAGAACCGGTATCGTAGCTCTTGAACGCGGACAGGAAACAATAAATGAAGAAACAAAAGAAAAAGGAGAATTCAACTATGGCAAAAATGTACTATGAGAAAGATTGTGATATCAACAAGTTAAACGGCAAGAAGATTGCTATCATCGGTTATGGCTCACAGGGTCATGCACATGCACTTAACTTAAGAGACTCCGGCTGCGACGTAATCGTAGGACTCCGCAAGGGCGGCAAGTCATGGCCGGTAGCAGAAAAAGACGGTTTCCAGGTTATGACCGTTGCTGAAGCAACTAAAGCGGCAGACATCATCATGATTCTGATCAACGACGAGCGTCAGGCAGACATGTACAAGCAGGATATAGAACCTAACCTTACTGCAGGTAAGGCAATCGCTTTCGCTCACGGCTTCAACATCCGCTATAAGCAGATAGTTCCTCCTGCTGACGTTGACGTTTTCATGGCAGCACCTAAGGGACCGGGACACACTGTAAGAAGCCAGTATGTAGCCGGAAAAGGCGTTCCTTGCCTCATCGCAGTTGAACAGGATGCAACAGGAAAAGCCTACGACATCGCTCTGGCTTACATCGCAGGAATCGGCGGAGCAAGAGCAGGTATCATGGAAACTACAATGCACGATGAGACAGAAACAGACCTCTTTGGTGAGCAGACAGTTCTCTGCGGCGGCGTAGTTGATCTGATGCAGTGTGGATTTGAAGTTCTGGTTGAAGCAGGATATGCTCCTGAAAATGCATACTTCGAATGTATCCACGAAATGAAGCTTATCATCGACCTTATCAACAAGGGCGGCGTTGCAGCCATGAACTATTCAATTTCCGACACAGCTGAGTTTGGTGAATATGTATCAGGACCTAGAGTACTTCCTCATGAAGAAATAAAGGCCAACATGAGAGCTGTATTAAGCGATATTCAGGATGGAACTTTCGCAGGAAAGTGGATTTCAGAGAACAAGAACGGACGTACATTCTTCAATTCCAAGAGAGAACAGCTGGCAAAGCACCCTATGGAAGTTATAGGCAAGCAGCTGCGTGAGCAGATGCTCTGGAAGAACGACTCCAACCTTGACAACGCTTCAAACTAATCGCAGTCAGATTCAGGAGGACACAAATGCGTTCAGATTGTATAAAGAAGGGTGTGGAAAGAGCACCTAACAGAAGCCTTTTATTCGCTTTGGGCCTTACTGAGGAGGAAATGAAGAGACCTCTGGTAGGCATCGTAAGCTCATATAACGAAATAGTTCCGGGCCACATGAACCTGGATAAGATAACAGAAGCTGTAAAGGCAGGCGTAAGAGTAGCGGGGGGAACACCGATAATGTTCCCTGCCATTGCTGTCTGCGACGGAATCGCCATGGGTCACATCGGCATGAAATATTCACTGGTTACAAGAGACCTTGTGGCAGATTCCACTGAAGCAATGGTTACAGCCCATCAGTTTGACGGCCTTGTAATGATTCCTAACTGCGACAAGAATGTGCCGGGACTACTTATGGCGGCAGCCAGACTTAACATCCCGACCATTTTCTGCTCGGGGGGACCTATGCTGGCCGGACATCTCAAGGATGGAAGGCGTACCTGCCTGAGTCACATGTTTGAGGCCGTAGGTGCATACCATGCGGGAACTCTAGATGAAGAGGGGGTTCTTGATTACGAGGAAAACGCCTGTCCGTCCTGCGGTTCATGCTCCGGGATGTACACAGCCAACTCCATGAACTGCCTTACAGAGGCCATAGGCATGGCCCTTTCCGGAAACGGTACGATTCCTGCACCTTATTCCGCACGTATACGCTTTGCCAAGGAAACAGGCATGAAGATAATGGAACTCATAGAAAAGGATATCAAGCCTAGAGACATCATGACACCTCAGGCTTTCCACAATGCAGAAACCGTTGATATGGCTCTTGGCTGCTCAACCAATACCATGCTTCACCTGCCGGCTATAGCCCATGAAGCGGGAATTGAAATCAGCTTTGATATGTCCAACGAAATCAGTGCCAAAACTCCTAATCTGTGCCATCTGGCACCGGCAGGAGATACCTTCATGGAAGACCTTGACAGGGCAGGCGGCGTATATGCAGTAATGAAGGAACTGACAAAAAAGAACCTTCTTGATACAAGCGTTATGACTGTAACCGGAAAGACTATGGAAGCAAATCTTCAGGGTGTTTCAAACAAGGACACTGAAATAATAAGACCGGTGGAAAACCCTTATTCACAGAGCGGCGGCATAGCAGTGCTCAAGGGCAATCTGGCACCTGACGGATGTGTAGTAAAACAGTCTGCAGTAGCGCCTGAGATGATGAAGCACGAAGGTCCTGCAAGAGTTTTCAACTCGGAGGAAGAAGCAATCGAAACCATATACGCAGGGGGCATCAAGCCGGGAGACGTGGTAGTCATCAGATACGAAGGCCCTAAGGGGGGTCCGGGTATGAGAGAGATGCTCAATCCTACATCTGCTATCTGCGGTATGGGACTTGGTGAAAGTGTAGCCCTCATTACAGACGGAAGATTCTCCGGAGCTACAAGAGGTGCGGCTATAGGCCATGTAAGCCCTGAAGCGGCAGCAGGAGGTAATATTGCCCTCGTAGAGGAAGGCGACATCATAGCAATAGATATAAAGAACTGCAGTATCCAGCTTAAGGTGAGCGACGCAGAGCTTGAGGAAAGAAGAAAAGCCTGGGTATGTCCTGAGCCAAAGGTTAAGACAGGCTATCTGGCAAGGTACGCCAAGCTGGTAAGCTCGGCAGACAAAGGAGCCATACTGACAGTATAAAAGTTGCATCGGCCGGTTGCCGGTGCAGGAGAAAGAGGAAAAATAAATGCATCAAGTTAAAATTTTTGATACGACTTTAAGAGACGGCGAGCAGTCACCGGGCTGCAGCATGAATCTGAGGGAAAAAATTGAGGTAGCCAAATGTCTGGAAAAGATGAAGGTTGACGTCATTGAGGCAGGTTTTGCAATTTCGTCACCAGGAGACTTTGAATCGGTTAATACCATCGCAAAGACCATCAAGGACTGTACGGTGGCTTCCCTTGCAAGAGCATCTGAAAAGGATATTGATACAGCATGGGATGCGGTAAGAGATGCGACAGACCCGAGAATTCATCTTTTCATCGCAACTTCACCTCTTCATATGGAGTATAAGCTCAAAATGACTCCGGATCAGGTACTGGAAAGAACAGCTGCAATGGTAAAGTATGCGAGAAACTACTGCTCCAATATAGAGTTTTCTGCAGAGGATGCTACCAGAAGTGATATTGACTTTCTGACCAAGGTAGTGGATGTGGCCATCAGGAACGGTGCTTCTGTAATTAATCTGCCGGATACGGTTGGTTATACCACTCCATCTGAGATGCGAGCCATCATAGAGCATATGATTAATAATGTGGAAAACGCAGATAAGGTGGAATTCTCAGTTCACTGTCATAACGATCTGGGCATGGCAGTGGCAAATTCTCTGGCAGGTGTTCTGGGAGGTGCAAAGCAAATAGAATGTACTATTAACGGACTGGGTGAAAGAGCTGGAAACACTTCACTTGAGGAAGTGGTCATGGCGATGAGAACACGTCCGGATATCTTTGAGGTAAGCACTGAAATTGATACCACCAAGATTTACAGAGCCAGCAAGACAGTCTACAATATAATAGGACAGAATCCGCCTATTAATAAGCCTATTGTCGGTAAAAACGCTTTTGCTCATGAATCGGGAATTCATCAGCACGGAGTACTTGCAAACAAGAAAACTTACGAGATTCTCACGCCTGAGGCTGTTGGAATTACAGCAAACAACATCGTTTTAGGAAAACACTCCGGCAAACATGCTTTCCAGGCTCACATAAACGAGATGGGTTATACCCTCACCGAGGAAGAGCTGCTTAAATGTTTCGATGAATTCAAAGCACTCTGCGACAAGAAGAAAAACATCAATGACGCTGATATTGAGGCTATCGTTATTCACAACACTTCAGCTGATGAGGAAGTGCGTCCTGATGAATATGCTCTTGACTGGTTCGCAGT
>CAZUFU010000068.1:0-8689 GCA_964619875.1 uncultured Oscillospiraceae bacterium | reverse complement strand
CCCAGCTTTGCTGCCCTGACGGCGGCGGCACATCCTGCCCAGCCGCCGCCTGCTATTACGATTCTGCACATAAAAAACACCTCCCCATTTTATTCTATGCAGGAAAGGTGCTTGTAATAACATCGGATATACTCAGATTTATGTGAAATCAGCCATCCAGTGAATGTTGTAAAAGAATAAAGAAAACGTCCGGTTTTACAACATAATGCCACATCTCAGGCTTTCCGCAACTGCCTCATGGTCGCAACGTTGTAAAAAATTCGGGATTGGGTAGTATTTTACAACGGTGTTAGATTTTGCGTTGTAAAATTCCAATGGAACAAGATTATCGTACAACATTTTTGGCTCTGCAGATCTGTTTCGAAGGTCGTCAAGCATGCCATGTTGTAAGAAATAACTTTTTCCTGCTTATTTTACAACGCCTGCCTTCGCCAAACCAGCAGCGCATATGCTGCGCGAAATGTTAACTTAACGCCATCGGAGTTTCAGTCTCCTGCTTTCCGCGTTATAAAAAGAATCTCCGGAGCAGTGTCCGGCTGATTGACCATATCTGTACGGACACAATGGTAAATCCTCTTATCCAGCCCTGCCGTCATCAGCAGCAAGGCTTCTTTTTCTTCAGCTCCCTGTGGATGCCCAGGATACATGGTTATGCACAGCAGTCCGTCTTTTTTAATAAGAGAAAGAGCCGCCCTCACTGCTTCAAGAGTGGTTTCAGTTCCCGTCACTATATTTTTATTACCTCCCGGAAGATACCCCAGATTAAACATTATAAGATCTGCCTTTTCGTGAACATATTCAGCCATATGCTGGTGTCCTGCGCAAAAAACGGTCACGTTGTCTAAACCGCGGCTTCTCACAAGCTCTGAGGTGACAACAATGGCCTCTTCCTGTATGTCAAAAGCAAAGACTTTCCTGAATCTTTCAGCCAGCCATACTGTGTCGTTTCCGTTGCCGCAGGTGGCATCTATGGCCACTCCCTCTTTATCTGCATACCTTTCGCATATCACCCTTGCCAGCTCCGTTGTCCTGCTCAGCACATTCTTTTCCATGTATTCTTCTCCTTTTTTCCCGCCACGGGTTTCACACGCATTTACACCGCCGCACTGTGATACCGTCCCCATCGGTGAAGGAGCAGGCCCCGCATATCCCAGCACCGCAGCACATGTTTGCATGATTTGCTGTTATTATATCATCTTTCCTGTCAGGCCGCAGCCGAAAATATTTTTCAGTGTAATAAGGTGATGCCAGAAGCATTATCTGGGATGATTGGTCTATAGTCTGCGTTATAATATCCGAGTCCTTTTCCAGACTCACCTTTTTCCATGTAAAATGCTTTCCCCTGTGGCAGATGTAATCTCTGATAAACTCTTCCGTCAGCTTCTCTTCATCCACCAGCAGCCGGACCTCGGATGGCTTTTCTGCACTCTGTGCATCCATCATATTTATGAAAGGGGCTATAGCCGTTCCCTTGGCTATTACCGTCATAGGCTCCTCCATATTCAGTCTTTCTATGTTTAAGAGACCCGCTTCAAAGGGGCCTGCAATCTTCCAGCTTTTATTTCCGCAGCTTCCGGTCTGTTCCGCAAGTCTGATAAGTTCCTTAGTCTTAGGCCCCGCCGGCTGCAGCGCTATCTCGATCCAGCCTCCTGCAGTACTTTCCTTCTCGCATTCACATTTCCCATAGCAAAATCCCGTGCGGAGGACAGACAAAGGTGTCCTGCACCCAAGGGCCGACGCCGTTATGAAGCTGCCTGCCCGGTGACATCGCCATGCTAAGCCTCTGCTGACAGTCAGTCTTACTACTGAAAGCTGCTTAGAATAATTCTTTATCCCCGATATCCTCACATTAAGCTCCGTCGGTATGCCGGGACCGTCAGCCGGGTTTTCTGCTCCCTGCAGGTACTCGTTATAGGGGCATACACCCTGCCAGTCCGCAGAGCAATCACACTTTCCGGTCCTGCTCAAAGTACATACATAACACTGACCTGCTTTCATAAGGCCACAGGGACATCTCATACCGCCCCTGTCTACGCATCTGTATTTCACCGTCTGTCTCCTTTCCTCCTTCTATTTTATTGTTCCAGACCGAAACCATAGTCCATCAGGGCATAAGCGTCATTGAACCAGTTACCGTCCTGAAGGACCACAGCTATAAGTTCTTTCCCGTCACGCTGAGCTGAAGCAACAAGGGTTCTCCCCGACTTTTTAGTAAATCCGATCTTTACACCATTTCCTCCTTCATAATTGAACACTGTCTTATTTTTGTTCACGAAACTTCTGTCTGTTTCCTCACTGGACCAGCGCCTGGCTCCTACAATTTTCCTGAAGTCATCTCTTTTCATGGCCTCTGATGCTATTACAGCAAGATCTCCTGCGGTGGTATAGTGTTTTTCATCAAAAAGCCCGCTGGGATTTACAAAATGAGTCCCGCTGCATCCCAGTTCTTCGGCCCGCCGGTTCATCTTTTCAATGAATTTTTCCTTGGTTCCTCCCACGCAGACAGCTATAGCTTCCGCGCTGTCATTTCCCGACTGAAGCATAAGGCCGTACAACAGTTCCTCCAGACTGAGCTTTTCTCCTGCCTTCAGATAAAGAGACGAGCCCTCAATGCCTGCCGCTTCCACAGGTACGATTATTTTGCTGTCGATGCCCAGACCCAGCTCTTCCAGCGTTTCAAGAGCTACAAGGGCCGTCATTATCTTGGTGGTGCTGGCGGGATAAAGCTTCTCATCCGGATTTTTTTCATACAATATCCTGCCGCTGTCACTATTAATGAGCACCGCCCCTTCTGCCGATATGGAGGGTGTATCCGCAGAAGCACTGATGCTGTTATGCGGAGGTTTCAGATGTTCTTCATCAACTCTCAGAGACGGACTCATATATTCCGTCAGTCCCCCGAGAAACCCGGCAGCTGCCAGCAGAACCAGCAGCACTGCAACTTTCCTCCCTTTAACTTTTTTTCTTTCCATAACAAAACTCCCATCAATATTTTACTGCCGCCCAAAAGTTATATTACTGTTTTTACTAAGGCAAACCCATTCAGCTCTCAAAAACGCCAATAAAGCATGCTCTATTATAGATAAAATCAATTGCAAAACTTCATAAAATAAATTATAATGATGTTGCCGATAAAAAATTAACAATAAGAGCGGGTTGATGTTCCCCCGGAGAGTCCAGGCGGCTGTCTATGTACAGTCAGAGCCGGCACCGAAGAGGCAAGCCCAGAATGCGTCAGTCGCAGCATTCTGTGTGAAACTTTCAGGTAAAAGGACGGCGGGAGATGACTGCATTCTGAATATTGCGGGTGTACAGGTATCCACAGCGATGCCTGCGTATGCTGATGCGAGAGACAGAAAGGACGATGACGGTTATATTATGTGCATCGTTCTTTTTTTATCTTCTGACGTCACCGTAGGCACCCCCGGTTAAACTCCGCAGAAAGGTTTTCAAACCATGAAAGAGAAATTTATAATCATGACCAACAACCCTATGGTACCGAAGGCCCTAGGTGAAAAATATGACATAGTATATAAAGATTCATCTCTGCCGGAGTTTTTTGAGGAGGTACAAGAAAAGATATGCGAAGGACACATTCTCCTCACCCACCCTCTGTCCGGCAGTGTCAAGCCGGGAGAAACCCCCTATAAATCAGTTCTTATCAGCAGCATAGCGGCAGATGCAGGCCGATCTTCTGAAGAGATTGTTCTTTCTGTAAGACTCATTGAAAGCGCTCTGGCTGCCTGCGAAAAATTCAAAATGAAGCCGGAGCGATTCGCCGGAGACGTGCTCAGCGACCTTCAGCTCATAGATTATACTCTGTTGGAAAGCGCTCTTTCTTCAGCGGAAACAGGGTTATAAGCCAAGTCATATAGTAATATGAAAATAAATAAGACTTTACAGCAACACTAAAATACTAAAAGGAGGGATTTTTAATGCGATTAGAAATGGGGCACATTTTCATCAAAGACATTCAGTTCGCAGCAGAATCCGGGATTAAGGACGGAGTTCTTTCCGTTTCCACGGATGCGCTCAGAGCAGTAGTGCTGGAAGATGAAAAGCTTAAAGACGTTTCTTTTGACATCGCCAGACCGGGCGAATCGGTGAGAATAACACCTGTCAAGGATGTCATCGAACCTCGCGTAAAAGTTGAAGGCAGAGGTGGTGTATTCCCGGGCGTGATTGCCAAGGTGGACACCGTAGGCAGCGGGAAAACCTATGCTCTCAAAGGCATGGCTGTAGTAACCGCAGGCAAAATCGTAGGCTTTCAGGAGGGCATTATCGATATGACAGGCCCGGGAGCCGACTACACACCTTTTTCAAAAACTCTTAACCTGGTAATGGTATGCGAACCTCAGGAAGGGCTCAAACAGCACGATTACGAAGCAGCCGTACGATTTGCAGGCTTCAGAGTCGCAGCATATCTGGGCGAGCTGGCAAAAGAACTTACACCTGACGAGGTCAAGGTATACGAGACCTGCACTATCAAAGAAGGTCTGGCTAAATATCCTGATCTTCCAAGAGTTGCCTATGTGCAGATGCTTCAAAGCCAGGGTCTTCTCCACGATACATATGTTTACGGCGTAGACGCGAAGAAAATTCTTCCTACCATTCTTGATCCTACAGAAACCATGGACGGCGCCATCGTGTCAGGAAACTGTGTATCCGCCTGCGACAAGAACCCTACCTACGTTCATCAGAACAACCCTGTAGTAGAGGACCTTTTCGCACAGCACGGCAAAACCCTGAATTTCGTATGTCAGATTATAACCAATGAAAATGTTTATCTGGCTGACAAGATGCGTTCCTCCGACTGGACTGCAAAGCTCTGCAAGATGCTTGACCTGGACGGCGTAATCGTATCCCAGGAGGGCTTCGGCAACCCTGATACTGACCTGATTATGAACTGTAAAAAAATCGAGGCTGAGGGTGTCAAGACCGTCATCATCACAGACGAATACGCAGGCCGCGACGGAAAATCCCAGTCTCTCGCAGACGCGGATGCAGCAGCCGATGCGGTAGTTACCGGCGGTAACGCAAATCAGGTAATTATCCTGCCTAAGATGGATAAGGTGATTGGAACTCTCGACTATGTGACCAAGATTGCCGGCGCCAGCGAGGAAACCCTTCGCGCTGACGGTTCTCTGGAAGTAGAACTTCAGGTCATCACCGGAGCAACCAACGAGACAGGTTTCAACAGGCTTAGCGCAAGATAGAAGGGAGGTTAATCTGATGGGAAAAATTAAAGTTGTTCACTATATAAATCAGTTCTTCGCCAACATCGGAGGCGAAGAGAAGGCCGACTATCCTGCAGAACTTCGCAAAGGTGAAGTAGTGGGACCCGGAATGGCCCTTACTGCAGCCTTTGGGGATGAAGCCGAAATCATCGGCACAGTAATCTGCGGTGACTCATATTTCAACGAAAATATGGAAAAGGCCAAAGCAGACATTCTGGCCATGGTCAAAGAGCTGGCTCCGGATGTTTTCATCGCCGGGCCTGCATTCAATGCAGGGCGTTACGGAGTAGCCTGCGGCACTATGGCTGATGCCGTACAGGAAGAGCTAGGAATACCTGCCGTTACAGGCATGTACGAGGAAAACCCCGGTGCAGATATGTTCAAGAGCAAGGTATACATGATAGCTACTAAAAACAGTGCTGCCGGCATGAGAGATGCGGTAAAGAAAATCGCTCCTCTGGCTGTGAAACTGGCAAAGGGTGAGCCTATCGGCGCATCCATCGAGGAAGGCTATCTTCCTAACGGCGTTCGTGTTAATTTCTTTGAGGAAAAGCGCGGCTCCGAGAGAGCTGTTGAAATGCTTCTCAAGAAGCTTAACGGCAAGCCTTTCGCCACTGAATTCCCTATGCCTGACTTTGACAGAGTGGAACCTAATCCTGCAGTCAAAGATCTGGCTCACACCAAGGTGGCTCTTGTGACCTCCGGAGGTATCGTTCCGAAGGGCAACCCTGACCACATAGAAAGTTCCAGCGCTTCTCACTACGGTGAATACAGTCTTGAAGGCGTTATGGACCTGACACCTGAAACCTTCGAAACCGCCCACGGCGGCTATGACCCGGTATATGCCAACGAGGATGCAGACAGAGTCCTGCCTGTAGACGTAATGCGCGACCTGGAAAAGGAAGGCGTAATCGGTTCCCTTCACAACAAGTTCTATACCACTGTAGGAAACGGAACTGCAGTAGCCTCTGCAAAGGCATTTGCAGCAGAATATGCTCAGAAACTTGTTGCAGATGGTGTAGGAGCCGTTATCCTCACCTCAACATGAGGAACCTGTACACGTTGCGGTGCAACAATGGTAAAAGAAATTGAAAGAGCCGGCATTCCTGTGGTACATGTTTGCACGGTTACCCCTATTTCCATGACGGTAGGCGCCAACAGAATCGTTCCTGCCATCGCAATCCCTCATCCTCTCGGCAATCCTGCTCTGGACAGAGACGAGGAGAAGAAGCTCCGCCGCAAGCTGGTTGAAAAAGCCCTCAAGGCCCTCACAACCGAAGTGGACGGACAGACGGTTTTTGATTGATATTCATTACTTCGTGAAGGCATCCTCACCTGGGGATGCCTTTTTTATTATTCCGAAAAAATACCTCTTGACTCTCCCCTTAGGGGGAGCGTGTACAATCCTTCCTGATGAAACAAAGGAGGGTTTTTAAATATGAGTGAAAGTATAGTAAGCGTCTGCAATATCAGCAAATCCTTCGGCGGGCGCAAGGATGTAGACAATCTGTCTCTTTCTGTAGAGCCCGGTGAGGTTTTCGGTCTGCTGGGACATAACGGAGCAGGCAAAAGTACCACCATAGAAATGATTCTGGGTATCAAAAAAACTGACGAGGGTTCGGCACACATTCTGGGAAAAGACGCCGCAGCACACAGAAAAGATATCTTTGAGAAAGTCGGCGTTCAGCTGCAGTCCTCTGCATATCAGGCTGCAATAAAAGTCGGTGAGGTCTGCGAAGAATTTGCTTCTCTTTATCAGAATCCGGCCGATTACCGCAGTCTTCTGGATCAGTTCGGACTACTGTCTCTGATTACAAGTCCCGTAATGAAGCTTTCCGGAGGTGAGAGGCAGAAGCTTTCTGTGGTGCTCGCCCTTATAGGCAATCCGGAAATTGTTTTTCTCGATGAGCTTACCACAGGCCTTGACGTGGCGGCCAGAAGAGAAGTATGGAAAACACTCAAAGGACTTAAAGCAGGGGGTATGACCATTTTCCTGACCACCCACTATATGGAGGAAGCCGAAAACCTCTGTGACCGCATCTGCCTAATAAAAAACGGATGTAAAGTTACAGAAGGCACTGTCAGTGAAGTGATTGCTGCGTCTCCTTACGACAATCTTGAAGACGCATATCTGTGGTACATGGGAGAGGAGGTAATTTAATGAAAAGATTTTTTACTTTATATAAAATAGAACAAAAGCTTTTTTTCAGGTCGCCTGACGTGTTCGTGTTCAATCTCTGCATGCCGGTGGTAACACTGCTTCTCATCGGTTTTATAGCAAGTAATAAAACGGCAACAGGATCTGATATCACATTTATTCAGAGCGCTTTCGCATCACTCACTGCTGTCGGAATCTGCTGCAGCGCTTTTATGAGCATTCCAATTGTGATGGTGGATTACAGAGACAAGAAAATATTAAAGCACCTTTACTGCAGTCCCGCCAGCCCTGCCGGCCTTCTGGCGGCTGCCCTCTGCAGAACAACAAAAAGTTTGAATGTGGCCACTTCCATTTTATATTTTCCTATGTTATTCTTTTCTGGAGCCACCATTCCATATGAACTCTTTCCCAAGGGGCTGCAGACGGTTGCTGATGTAATGCCTCTGGGGATAGGAATAGATCTGATGAAAGCAGCCAGCATGGGCTCTGACATGAGCGGAATCATGATGAATACAATCATTCTGGCGGCTATCGCTGTCATATGCAGTATCGCCGCGGTTAAAACCTTCAGATGGGAATAGTCACAGCGTTAAAAGGTCAAAGGAGAAAAAGGAACCATGAAAATGAACGAAAAGCATGAAGCCTTCGCAGAAAAGACAGCACCTCAGCTGTATAAAATCGGCATGTTCGCTCAAATGAATCATATCACTATCAAGGCTCTGAGATTCTATGAGGAGCAAGGTCTGCTGTGCCCGGCCTTCGTGGACAGTGAAAACGGATATCGTTATTACACGATGAATCAGATGGCTGATATCCACAGAATAACCGCACTTAAGCAGGTCGGCTTTACTCTGGATGAAATAAAGCTTATTAATCAGGGTGCCGACACTGCCTCCCTTCTGGCATCGAAAAAAGCCGCTCTTCTCAGGAAAATTGCCGAACTGACATCCCAGATTGCCGTCATCGACGGATATCTGTCCGGTCCCGCAAAAACTTTGGATACACCTGTACTCATCAGGAAAATCCCGGCCGTCATCGTTGCATCCATGCAAAAACGCATCGACTCCTATGACGAGCTCTTTTCATTCATGCCGGAAAAGGGGGCCGAAATGGAACGCCTCGGCTGTCAGTGCACTCTGCCGGAATACTGCTTTACCCACTACCTGGAGCCGGGTTACAAAGAGGAACATATACTAATAGAAACCTGCCAGGCCGTAACAGAAAAAAAGGAAGACTCCCCGCTGGTAAAATTCCGTGAGCTTCCGGAAATTACAGCAGCCTGCATCTTCCATAA
>CAZUFU010000067.1:0-8821 GCA_964619875.1 uncultured Oscillospiraceae bacterium | reverse complement strand
ACTTCCCTAAGGCTGACATGAGCCTTGTGGATGAAGGCGTTGAAAAGAGAATGGATCTGGTAAGAGCACTGGTGACTCTTGGCCGCGGAACTCGTGAAAAGGAAAGAATTAAGGTAAGACAGCCGCTTTCAGAAGTTCTGGTAGACGGAAAATATGAAGAAATTATCAGCGACCTGACTCCGCTTATCATGGAGGAGCTTAATGTAAAGAAGGTTGTATTCGAAAAAGACCTTGATAAATATATGAACTTCTCACTGAAGCCGAACTTCAAGGTGGCCGGTCCTGTACTGGGTGCAAAAATTAAAGCTTTCGGTGCAGCTCTTGCCAAGGTAAATCCTGCTGAGTTCGTAGGCCAGCTTGAGGCAGAAGGAAAGGTAACCGTAAACCTTGACGGAGAGGACTTCGACGTAATCAAGGATTACCTTGATATCAGAATCAGCGCCAAGGAAGGCTTCGCTGTAGCAATGGAAAACAACATCTTCACAATTCTCGACACCACTCTCACCGATGAGCTCATCGACGAGGGTCTGGCAAGAGAGCTTGTTTCCAAGGTTCAGCAGCTGCGTAAGCAGAACGACTACGAGATGATGGATAACATTACTATCGAGGTTACTGCTGACGAAGCTGTAAAGGCAGCCCTTGCAAAGCACGCCGACTACATTAAGAAGGAAACTCTTGCAGTTTCACTTGAATGTGTTGATGGACTTGAAGCCAAGTACGACCTTAACGGCCACAAATCAGGCATCAAGGTTGAAAGAGTATAGAACCCTAATAGAAGAAAAAAATCCCGTGTGATTGTCATGCGGGATTTTTGATGTGAAAACAGAGAATTTATGGTAGAATATATGCTGATGCAACCTGAAGTTTACATTTAGAACCTGCCGGGTGGTGGCAGTCGGAAAGTTCGCCGTAGGTGCAGCAGCTGTGGGCAGTTATGCCGCTCTGGGAGACAGTGCACGTGCAATGATCGCTCTGGGCGACAGCGAAGCTGTGGGGACTATCTTTGAGAAGGCCGGAGAACTCACGGAAATAGAAATTATGCGTGTCAAACAGACTCTGGACCAAATAACACCGGCTTATCTGGGATGGGCAAAATGGATTTTTAAATTGTTTTTATAGAGATGGATAAGGAAAGGGTCAGGTAGATGATTATACGAAAAGCAGAGCTTGCTGAGCTTGATGAGATAATGAAAATATTCGATATCGCAAGGCAGTATATGAGGAAAAAGGGTAATATGAACCAGTGGATAAACGGCTACCCGTCCCCTGAATTGATTACCGAGGATATCGAGGCAGGACATTTATTCGTATGCCTGGACATCAGCGATGGTGACTGCAGAGGCGTATGTGATGGAAAGGATGGAAAAATCCACGGAGTCTTTGCCTTTATCCTGGGTGATGATCCCACTTACCATATAATCGAGGGTGGGAGCTGGATTAATGATGAACCTTACGGCACAATACATCGGATGGCCAGCGACGGAGTAATCAGCGGACTTTTGGAAAAAACCATGACTTTCTGTCTTGGCTTAACGGATAATGTGAGGATTGATACCCATGCGGATAACGAACCGATGCTCAATGCTGTGAAACGATACGGCTTCAAGCACTGTGGTGTTATTTATGTAGCTGACGGAAGCCCCAGAGAGGCTTTCCAGTACTCAGCGCAATAGTATATACTGGTAAAAGTAAAAAAATCAAAAAATGTTGGCAGTTAAGCCGATTCATTGACTTTCTGCCAACATTCTATTTTTTCATTCTTTTTCGAAACGTTTCTAAGCCGAAGACTATACAAAACTGTTACTGCCAGTATTCCGTGTTGCGGATGCCGATATCGGAAGCCTTGAACTCCGGATTTTTGCCGGCAGACCTCTGGGAAAGATAATCTTTAAGAGCTGCGAAAGCTTTGTCCCCCAGAATTATGCAGACAGGCACATTTATAAGCGCCATGAAGCCCATGAGCACATCGGCAAGGTCCCATGCAAGGCCTGCACTGAACTGAGCTCCAAGGAAAATAATCACAACTGCCAGCAGTCTGTAGCAGTTAATAAAGATCTTGTTTTTGAGGGCATCTTTGTATAGATAGCTTATGTTCATTTCCGCGTAATAATAGTTTCCCACAAGAGTGGTATATGCGAAAAGGGCAAGTGCCAGTGTTATGAACACTCTGCCGAACTCGCCAAAGTTAGAACTGAGAGATGCCTGAATATATGCTGCATTCATTGTATTGCCTTCCGCATCGATGAAACCGGAAGGGTCCACTCCGGAACAGAGAATCATGAAGGCGGTGGAACTGCATATCAGAATAGTATCGATAAATACAGAAAGCATCTGAACCAGGCCCTGTTTAACCGGATGAGAAACATCAGCGGAAGCAGCAGCATTAGGAGCAGAACCGATACCGGCCTCGTTGGAGTAAAGCCCACGCTTGATGCCGTTCATAATTGCCGCACCGAAAAGACCACCTGCCGCAGCCTGAAAATTCAATGCGCCGCTGAATATGCTGCCAATTACTCCCGGAAGAGATGAAATATTCATTATAACCACAATCAGGGCCACAGCTATATATGCGAGAGCCATTGCAGGAACCAGCACCTGAGTAATTTTTGAAATTCTTTTGCCTCCACCGAAAATTACGATTCCGGCAAGAACAGCCACCACAGCACCTATTATAAGTGTGGTGTTTTCACCCGGAAAAAATGCTCTGACGAAGTCGGTAAGGTTAAAAGATGCAAGGGCGTTGAATCCACCCATATATGTTGCAATAAGCGCTACAGCAAAAGCCCCGCCTATTGCAGGAACGTTGAGAGCCTGCTTGATATAGTAGGCAGGACCGCCGTAAGAGCCGTCTACACCTTTTTTCTTATAAATCTGTGCCAGAGTCGATTCCACGAAGGCAGAGGCACCTCCTATGAGTGCGATGAGCCACATCCAGAATACTGCTCCCGGACCGCCGGCGAGAATGGCTCCTGTAACACCTACAATGTTTCCCGTACCTACTCGTGAGGCAGTTGAAACCATCAGGGCCTGAAATGATGAGATTGAATCACGATCTTTTTTCGGCTCTGTAATAACGCGGATTGACTCTCTGAGAAGTCTGAACTGTACGAAACCGGTACGAAGTGAAAAGTATAGACCTGCAGCAATGAGCAAAGCAATCAGAATGTAGCCATATAGCCATCCGCTGATTGTGCCTACAATTTCTCCAAAAACCTTCATAATTTTTCCTTATTATTCCTTTCTGATTTATTTTTTACGTTTTCTTCAATATATATACCTAAAATGACCTTCAATAGCTTATCGTAAAAAAAGATAACCGTCAAGGGATAAAGCGAAAATCATGTAGTCAGGAAAAAACGATTGTGGTATACTAAATCGCAGAAATAAGGACAGGAGAACAGATTATGATAAATCTTCTTGATTTACAGCTTAATGAAATGGAAGAACTGATGAAAAAGCTGGGGCAGCCTAAATTCAGGGCAGCACAGGTTTTCGGATGGCTATACAAGGAGGCAGGAAAAGGGGCGTCAGACTTCGATGATATGAGAAATATTCCTGCGGTACTGAGACAGAGCCTCTCAGAAATCAGTGTAATAGCACTGCCGAAGATTTTGAAGGTTCAGGAATCAAAGATGGACGGCACGCGCAAGTATCTTTTCGGACTTGGCGATGGTAATGCGGTGGAAAGTGTTTTCATGCGGTATAAATTCGGAAATTCCATATGCGTGTCATCACAGGCAGGTTGTCGTATGGGCTGCAGTTTTTGTGCATCTACTCTGGGCGGATTGGCAAGAAGCCTGACAGCAGGAGAGATTGCGGGACAGATACTTTCCGCAGAAAGAGACACAGGAGAGCGCATAAGCCACGTGGTGGTAATGGGCAGCGGAGAGCCCTTTGACAACTATGATAACCTTTTCTCGTTTATAAAAATTATTAACGATCCGAAAGGACTGAACATAGGTATGCGTAACATTACAGTTTCAACCTGTGGCATAGTTCCGATGATAGAAAGGTTCGGAGAGGATTTTCCTCAGGTAAATCTGGCCATTTCCCTTCATGCTTCCGACAACGAGAGAAGAAGCAGTCTTATGCCGGTAAACAGAAAATATCCTCTTGATGAGCTCATCAGTGCATGCAGACGGTATTCGGACAAGACTTCCAGGAGGGTGACTTTTGAGTATACTCTCGTAAAAGATGTGAACGACAGTGAAAGTGATGCTGACAAGCTGGCTAACCTGCTTCGGGGAATGCTTTGCCATGTAAATCTCATTCCTTTGAATACTGTCAGAGAAAGAGATTTCGAGACTACAGGAAAGGCGGCGGCACAGAAGTTCAGAGAAAGGCTTGAGGCACGCGGTATCCCGGCCACAATCAGGCGTGAGCTGGGAGATGATATAGATGCGGCCTGTGGTCAGCTCAGACGGAGTACAATGATAGAAAAATAAAGACAAAATAGAGGTTGAAAGCCAACGTGTTTTGTTGTATAATGAATAAAATAACTGAAAACAGAGCAAAAACATTTAGGAGGCGATTTTTATGGTTAAATTATTAGTTGGACATAAAGGCAGCGGTAAGACAAAGCAGATGATCGACATTGCCAATGAGTCCGTAGAATCAAGCAAGGGTAGCATTATCTTCATCAATAAGAATCACAGATTGATGTACGATTTAAAATACAGAATCAGAGTAATCTGCATGGAAGACTTTGAGCACATTACAAACAGTGATGAATACATAGGTTTCATTTACGGAATCATCAGTTCCGACCACGACATCGAGACTATTTTCATCGACAGCATTTTAAAGCACGCAGACTTCACATTAGGCGACCTGCCTGAATTCGTAGAGAGACTTAAGGACATTTCCAAGAACTACGGAATGGACTTTGTAGTAAGTCTGAGTGCAGAAAAGGAAGAAATGATCGGCGTAAACTTTGACGGCTGCGAAATCTTAAATTAATTGCTTTTGAAATATCAGGCGGTGGGAAACCATCGCCTTATTTTAATGTATAGGTAAATATGAAAATGATGGACATAAATGACATAAAAGAAAAAATGAAGGGCAGAACGCCGGGTGTAATAGGTGACAGGAAGGAATTCGCCGTGCTCATTCCTCTGGTGGAAAGGGAGGACGGTCTGCATCTGTTGTTTGAGAAGCGCTCCGGCAATATAAAGCAGCCGGGTGACATATGTTTCCCGGGAGGCAGAATAGAAGAGGGAGAAAGCATCACCGAGTGCGCACTGAGAGAGACCGCCGAGGAAATCGGAATAACCGATGTTGAAGTTATAGGGCAGTTTGATTCTATCCTTGAGGTGAACAGAATCACCATGCATACAGTGGTGGGTAAAATCACGGAAGACTCAATAAAAAATGCCCGCCTTAACCCGGATGAGGTTGCGGAAATATTTACTGTGCCTCTGGATTTTTTCGCTTCGGCCGAGCCTATGAGCCATACTGTCAGGATTATTCAGGATACTGCTGATTTTCCATATGAGGAAACCGGCATCAGAAAGGACTATAAGTGGCGTGTGGGCCATCAGGAAATATTTATTTACCATTATGAGGACAGAATCATATGGGGGCTTACCGCCAGAATTGCCAGGTGGTTTGCTGATTTTACCTGCGGCTCGCTGTGATTAATTATGACTCATATGAAAGACTGATGTTGTAATTTTCATCGAGAGAATCGTTAAATACTTCGCACACTTTGTCCCAGAAACTGCCAAGGTTATGTTCCAGCAGGCTCTGGCCTTCAACGATAAAATCTGCAGAGTAGGATACGGTTGTCAGGGCATCGTGAAGGGCATCAAGGTTTGAGCCTGCCAAAAGATCGCTGCCGAGAGCACTGCGCATAAATTCATAAAATTCTTCTTTAGTAGTAATCAGACTGCCGTCGATTACTATTTTTTTTGTCGTATTTACTGTGTCGTTCATAATTTCGCTGTTCATTTGTATTATTCCTCCCCGTAAAGCAGTTCGAAGCTTTCGTAATGATCTTCAGTGTAGTATATCAGACCGTCGCTGGAATAGACAATTCTTTTGGCACCTCGTGTCTCTGCACCAAGGGTGTCTATGTCACACTCGCAGTAAGTGCGGCCGTCCCGCTCAGGAAGCAGTCTTTCGTAATTGCCGAATCTGTCTCCTCCGATGCACATTCCGGGAGCGTAAGGCTCCAGTGAGCCGCCGTTCCAGCCCAGTTCTCTGGCTTCGGCTTTTGTGATGAAGTTGTCGGGCAGACAGCCGTTTTCGTGAATGTATGCGGCCACGTCGTCTCTGGAAGTCAGCGACACGTCGCTCTCGCCGGGCACTGTGGCAGGAGCGCATGCGGCAAACAGAAACACAACCATTACAATCATTGCAATCAATGCCGGAGGAATGGTGGTTTTAAATATTCTTTTCATAGTTCTCCAAAACACCTTTCTTTTATATTCTTTTAAACTGATTTTATATAATTACAGGATTAAAGTCAATGGCAGAAGTTAATATCCAAATTTTGATGGGTTACTTTTTGTAACCTTTTACGTTACCCTTTAATTACAACCAATGAAAGGAGAAAAACAACATGAAAAAGAAATTTTTGATGGCGGCGCTGGCATTGTGCATATCAGCCGGTTCTGCAGATGCGGGCTTCGGTCTCACTGCTGAAAAGGGAATATCCTTCGGAGGCTTTTGTAAAATATTCTCGTTAAACTGCGGTCAGAGTGTGACCGGGACTGTAAAGCCTTCAGGCTCAACAGGGGCAACCGGGTCCACAGGAACCGTAAGCTCTGTAAATTCTATGGAAAAACAGGTGGCATCCCTCACCAACAGTGAAAGAAAGGCGGCAGGCCTGGGAAGTCTTACTCTTGATTCACAGCTTTCAAAGCTGGCAAGAATGAAGGCCGAGGATATGGCGAAAAACGGTTACTTTTCCCACACATC
This sequence comes from uncultured Oscillospiraceae bacterium, assembly GCA_964619875.1. Lineage (GTDB taxonomy): Bacteria > Bacillota > Clostridia > Peptostreptococcales > Anaerovoracaceae > SUG1106. Next base: position 1,900 of record CAZUFU010000067.1, on the reverse strand, counting down.
ACCTACTTACGGCTCCGCCTTTGACATGATGAAAAAATACGGTGTTTCCTACAGAACAGCAGGCGAAAACATCGCCAAGGGTCAGAAAACGCCCGAAGCGGTAATGAATGGCTGGATGAATTCATCAGGTCACAGAGCAAACATTCTGAGCAGTGCGTATACTCATATCGGTGTGGGATATGCTAAGGACAGTAACGGAAATACCTACTGGGTTCAGATTTTTAAAGGATAATTAACAAACAGAGAAAAAAAGTCTAAAAAACGGTTAAAGAGGAAAAAATAACTTTTACTTTTCTCCCTACTTGTATTATAATTAAGAAGTAAATATTTCTTTTATTCACTTAGGAGGGAAAATATGAAGAAGTTTTTAACATTATTACTTATCCTCACTATGGTATTCACATTTGCTGCATGCGGCGGTGGAAACGATGATGGAGGAGATGCTGAATCCTATGCAGTTGCAATGATTACCGACTATGGTGACATCACAGACGAATCATTCAACCAGACTACTTATGAAGCATGTAAGGAATTCTGCGAAGCAAACGACATCCAGTTCAACTACTTCAAGCCTGCCGGCGACAACACTGCTGACAGAGTTGCTATGGTTGACCAGGCTATAGGTGAAGGCTACAACGTAATCGTAATGCCAGGCTATGCTTTTGGCGGAACTGTTGTTGAGGCCGCTCCTAACTATCCGGATGTTAAGTTCATTTTATTAGACGTTGCTAAGGGAGATATTCTTGAAGCTGCCGTAACCAAGGCAGGCGAATCCTATGACTATCAGCCGGATAACTGGAACCTTGAAGACTACTTCGATATGTCCAATGTATACTGCGTAGTATATCAGGAAGAAATCGCAGGCTATATGGCAGGCTATGCTGCTGTTAAGCTTGGATACGAAAAGTTAGGTTTCCTCGGCGGAATGGCTGTTCCTGCAGTAGTTCGCTACGGACAGGGCTTCGTTCAGGGCTGCGATGCTGCTGCTGCTGAAATGAACAAGGATATCGAACTTAATTACGTATACGGCGGACAGTTCTTCGGTAACGCTGATATCACAGCTGTAATGGATACCTGGTACAAGGGCGGCACAGAAGTTGTGTTCGCTGCAGGCGGTTCAATCTATACTTCAGCTTGTGAAGCCGCTGTAAAGGTTGGCGGAAAAGTTATCGGTGTTGACACTGATCAGGCTCCTATTATTGATGGCGCTTACGGCGACGGAATTACAGTAACATCTGCCATGAAGGGCTTATACCCGTCAACTTACAATGCTCTTGAAGACATCGTTCTTAACGGTAACTGGGATAAATATGTTGGTCAGATTGCTAACTTAGGCATCATTTCAGACAATCCTGAAGAAAACTATGTACAGATTGCTCCTTCAACTCAGTTCAAGGACGGTGCATTCACAGAAGATGACTATAAGGCTATGGTTGCAAAGATTAATGCCGGTGAAATCACAGTTGACAACAACATTGCAGAGATGCCTGCAACTACAAATACTAAAGTAAACACACAGGGACAGATTGTAGGTTAATTTTAGGTTTTTTATAGGGGTGTCAGTAGGCATCCCTATATTTTTTAATTTTGAAAGTAACGATAAAGATAATATCGTTAAGATAGATTGAATAAAAGAAGTTTGAATTTTATAAGAAAAAGAGGGAGGTAAGCCTTTGGAACAGCAATACGCAATAGAAATGCTGCATATCACCAAAAAATTCCCGGGCATTATTGCTAATGATGATATCACCCTTCAGTTAAAAAAAGGCGAAATCCACGCACTGCTTGGAGAAAACGGTGCAGGTAAATCCACTTTGATGTCCGTCCTTTTCGGACTGTATCAGCCGGAAGAAGGCGAAATCCGCAAAGACGGCAAAAAGGTGGAGATTAATGACCCTAA
>CAZUFU010000066.1:0-8983 GCA_964619875.1 uncultured Oscillospiraceae bacterium | reverse complement strand
TCATCAGCTGAAGCGAAAAAAGCCGCACCATATAGAGCACGACTACGACGACGGCGATGCCGCCTATGACATATTTCCGGTTGCTGAAATTAGGTTCGCCTGACATAAGGAGGATAGCAATACAAAAGTGTGCCTAACGGCTGCTGCGCAGGCGCTCAAAACACAAGACAAACACCAGCGTCAGCGCACTGCTCGAAGCAATTTGCAGAAGCAGGTCGGGCCAAAGCGAAAAGGTAAAAGCTTCAACGACAAAAAAGGCTGTGCAATGCAAGAGAATGGCAAAAAGGGCGTAGCGACTGAAAGCCCCCCACTTCATGGCACTTGCTGAAGGCTCGGGGGCTTCGCCGTCGGTCTCGGCCGGCGAGAAAAGCGAGAGCAACAGGGGAACAAACAGGCCGCATAGGCAAAGGGCCGACGCGGTGAGGCCAGGGGTGTTGCTGAAAATATCGAGCGCCAGACCAAAGGCAAAACCCGTCACGATGTAAAGCCATCGCGGCGTCGTGCCGGGCATGATGATGAGCAGGTAGACATAGGGCATAGGAGTGGCATAGCCCCAAAGGTGGATGTGGTTAAATACCAGCACCTGCAGGAGCAGCAACGCTGCGGCCCAGCCTATTCTCGATAATATGGTCTGTAGCATAGTGTGGTCTGGATTAATGCCGGCTCATTTGTGCCTCGGCCTCGTGGGCATGGTGATAGAGAGAGTCTATTTCGGCCTTATACGGCGTGGCCACCACGGCGACGTCGCGGATGCGGGCAAAGTCTGTGCCGAGATTGACATCAAGCGCATAAGACTGTCCGTCGGCCGAATTGTTGACGGCCTTTATGCGACCAACGAAGATGCCCGGCGGAAAAACCGATGAGTAGCCGCTGGTCTCGACGACACCGCCGGGCTTGATGCCGGCATAGCGGGGAATGTCTTGCAGGGTGGCATGAAGCAGGCTGCCGCCTTGCCAAGAGAGATAGCCAAAATAGTTTTCGCCTCTCACACGACAGCTCACGTTTGACATGGCATTAGTCAAAGGGATGATGAGCGCGTGGTTTTGTTCCACCAGATAGACAATGCCGACCACGCCGCCGCCTCCCACGACGCCCATCTCCGGGCGCACACCGTCGGCTGCGCCTTTGTCGATGACGAGATAGCCACCTCGACGTGACGAAACCGAGTTGGACACGACCGTGGCCGGTATCAGCGTGTAGGTTTCCAGCACTCGGGCCACTTCGCGTGCCGTATAGCTCGAGTCGGCCCCAAACTGACGCAGGCGTTCGCGCAACTGCTCGTTTTGCATCTGCAATTGCAGATTGCGCTGCGTCAGGTCTGCATTGACGTCGCCCAATTGGATATAGGCCTTGGCCTCATCATAGAGTCCGCCGATGGCCGCCGCAGTGCCGTTGGCCGCCGACAGGGCCACACTGCCCTGATAGCTGTTGAAGCGGCAAAGCAACACAAAACTCACCACCTCAAGCACGACGAAGAGCAAGAGGTAGTGGTATTTTCGGAGAAACTCAATGAGATAATACACCGGCTGGAAAGAGTAGGGAAGATTAAAAAAGGAATGAGGCCTGACGGCCCAAGTTGGCAACCGTGGCGTGGCCGGCAGCTCCGGCTACGCCACGGTTATGATGAGTCCGAGCGAAGTTATCGCATCAAGAAGGTGAACTTCTCTACGTTCTTGAGCGCTATGCCCGTACCTCTGGCCACGCAGAGTAGAGGGTCTTCGGCCACGTGTACGGGTATGTTGATTTTGTCGGTCAAGCGTTTGTCGAGGCCGCGAAGCAGGGCACCGCCACCGGTAAGCCAGATACCGTTTTTCACGATATCGGCATAGAGTTCGGGAGGCGTCTGCTCGAGGGCCGAGATAATGGCGTGCTCGATGCGGGCTACTGACTTTTCGAGGCAGTGGGCAATTTCTTGATAGCACACAGGCACCTCCATAGGCATAGCCGTAATGCGGTTAGGTCCGTGCACCACGTAGTCTTCGGGTGCATCTTCACCCAGGTCGGTCAGGGCGGCACCTACGTGTATCTTGATGCGTTCTGCCATGCGCTCACTTACTTTCACGTTGTGCTGACGACTCATATAGTCCTGAATGTCGGCGGTGAAATCGTCGCCGGCCATTTTGATGGAGTTGTTTGACACGATGCCGCCGAGCGAAATCACGGCAATTTCTGTCGTACCGCCGCCGATGTCAACCACCATATTACCCTCAGGAGCGTTGACGTCAATGCCCACACCGATGGCAGCGGCCATAGGTTCATAGAGCAGGTAGATGTCGCGGCCGCCGGCGTGTTCGGCAGAGTCGCGTACGGCACGCAGCTCGACTTCGGTAGAGCCCGAGGGCACGCCGATAACCATACGGAGCGAGGGCGTGAAGAGGCGGCGACCGGTGTGTACCATCTTGATGAGGCCGCGCATCATTTGCTCGCAAGCGTTAAAGTCGGCAATCACGCCGTCGCGCAGAGGGCGGATGACGCGTATCTTGTCGTTGGTCTTTTCATACATCAACTTGGCCTTCTCGCCGACGGCAATCATATTGTCGCCCATGCGGTCGATGGCCACTACGGAAGGCTCGTTCACCATAATCTCATCACCACTGATGATAATGGTGTTGGCCGTGCCGAGGTCGATGGCCAGTTCTTGGTTAAACGAGAACAGGCGCGAGAATATATTCTTAAATCCCATGTTGTAGTGTGTGGAAAGGTGGGGTATGATTATTTGCCGTTAAACCAAGCGGCGATGGCGGTGTCGTAGTGGCTGCTGACGCCGAAAGCCTTGGCAGCGAGAGCCTTGCGCTCCTCGCGACTGGAAGCGGCGCCATGGGCGTCGAGAATGGCCTGAAGGTCGGCATATTCTGCCTTTGAAGGCACGATGACCACGTCTTCAAAGTTTTTGGCACCGGCACGGATGAGTGAGATGCCGCCTATGTCGATTTTTTCGATAATGTCGGCTTCGGCCGCACCGCTGGCCACGGTCTGTTCAAATGGGTAGAGGTCTACGATGACAAGGTCAATCTCGGGGATGTCATACTGTTGCATTTGTTCGCGGTCGCTCTCCAAGTCGCGTCGGCCAAGGATGCCGCCGAACACTTTGGGATGAAGCGTCTTGACACGTCCGCCAAGGATGGAGGGATAAGTCGTGAGGTCTTCCACCTTCTTGCAGGGGATGCCGAGCGACTCAATAAACTGTTGGGTGCCGCCGGTAGAGAGCAGCGTGACGCCTTCGGCGTGGAGTTTGGCAAGGATGCTGTCGAGCCCGTCTTTGTGGAAAACGGAAACGAGTGCCGTCTTAATTTTCTTTGTACCTGACATTTATCTTTGTTTTTATTGTTTTGATTATCGGAAAATACTTTAGAGCCGCCTCTAAAGTTTTGCAAAGTTACGCCAAGGTTTTTTTATGCCAAAATAAAACAGTGGCCTAATTTCACAAACGTTTGATTTTTGGCTTCTTTGATTTGAAGCATCAATGCAAGTTTTCGTGTCGGCGTGAGCGTCGGCTGAAGCTTGTCTTGATGGGTTGTAATCTTGCTTGGATATGGCGTAATCTTGAGATTCTCTGCATTAAATACTCTATCTTTGCCATAAAAACAATGCAGAAAATATGAAAACAATAAAGGTAGTGGCGGCGATTATTCGAGATGCCAACGGGCGTATTTTATGTACCCAAAGAGGCTATGGGGAATGGAAAGACTGGTGGGAGTTTCCCGGTGGAAAATTGGAGACCGGGGAAACACCGGAGGAGGCGCTGAAGCGTGAAATCCGTGAGGAACTCTCAACTGAAATCCGTGTAGATGAGTTCCTTTGTACCGTCGATTACGATTATCCGAACTTTCATTTGACGATGCACTGTTATCTTTGCTCGCTACTCACCGGAGCGTTGCATTTGAATGAGCATAAGGCCGCCCGTTGGCTTGAGATTAGTGAGCTGGACAGTGTAAAGTGGTTGCCAGCTGATGTGGAAGTGGCCCTGAGACTGCAATGTCGGATATGAGAGCGCCGGAGTATTAGTGCCCAACAATAAGATTAAATCTCAATCTGATAATTGGTCAAATAAGTATGAATAGCGTCTTGAAATTTGTCACTATTCTTTCCTATTAGATAGGCGCTGCTTAAATTGATTACCTGCTTGCACAAATCAACGTCAAACATACCAATATGGGTATGATCTCTATTGATCTGAAGCTTTTTTGAGAGCCAAGTGTAAGCATTGTATCTACTCATAAAATGGTTTTTCCAGATCATGTCAAACACAAGGTGTGCACAATGTTTATATCTACGAAGCTCCTCATTGGCCAGCCTACCCAATGATTTGTCACTACCCTTATGACACCCCACATAAGCGTTGCAGTTGCGACAAATATACATTAGTCCATAAGAAACCCCATCGTAGACCTCAGCGCTATCTATCAATTCGGATTTACAGTTGCAATAAGGACAGATTTTCCCGGATATAATATCAATGTCAAATGAAGTCATTGTCAACAGAAGTGCATTTTTTAGTGTGCCATAGCCATTGTGAATTCCTGTATGCCAAATGACAGTCTCGTTACTGTCTTGGCGCAACACTACAAAAGTGGGCATAATTTATGGACTGCAATCAAAAAGCATTATTTTTTTCTTCGCTTCAGATTTTTATAAATGGAAATCTTACTCTCCAAGCGAGCGGTAGATAAATTGGTAGGCCATCATCAATGATGTTGCCGAGAAACACCAATCGGTGTAACTCAAAAAATCTTGAGCTACACCGATTGGTTGTTATGAGAGTTTATGTCGGTTTCTTGCTTCACCTACTCAAGGATTATTACCACTGAATGTCACCAAGTTATATCTGCCTAGTATAAATATGGCTGCTTATGATGATAGGTAAAAGTAGGGGGAGATAAGTAAATCAATAAATCTATTCTTCGCCTTTTGAATCTTCTACCACATCATTATTGCCTTTATCTTATCCTTTGATTTTTGTAGATTTATATAGGTGAATATATTTCATTAAAGTTTTATTTTAATAAAAAAAGTAGGACTAAAACGTAAGAATTAGAAAAATGCCTATCTTTGCATTTTAATCAGAAAAGATATGGCAAATAAACAATTGAATCGTATAAAAGTGGTTCTTGCAGACAAGCAACGAACCAATAAATGGTTGGCAGAGCAGTTGGGTAAAGATAAAACCACAATATCAAAGTGGTGTACCAACTCCAGCCAACCCGACTTAGAGAGTCTACTTAAAACGGCCAAACTCTTAGATGTAGAGATTGCAGACCTCGTAAGGGACAATGTGGAATAAAAAGAGCATCCTATGAAAAAAGAAGAAATACTATTATTGTTCTCGCAATTTGAGCAAGTGTCTTGTGCTCTTAATGACGTGGAGTGTTGGAGCGCAAGAGATTTGTGTACACTGCTGGGCTATAAACTTTGGCAGAATTTTACAAAGGCAATAGATAAAGCCAAAGATGCATGCATCAATGTGGGTCAGCAAGTTGAAGACCATTTTATTGACGTCAATAAAATGGTTGTGATAGGCTCAGGTGCTGAGCGTCAAGTAGATGACATCATGCTTACACGTTACGCTTGCTATCTTGTTGCACAAAATGGCGACCCTCGCAAACCGCAAATTGCGTTTGCGCAGACCTATTTTGCAGTCCAGACTCGTCGGGCAGAGCTTGTGGAGAAGCGCATATTAGAAGTCGAACGTGTCGAGGCACGAACAAAACTACAGGAGACTGAGCGCAAACTATCTGGCATTCTGTATGAGCGTGGCATCAATGACAAGAGTTTTGCAGTCATTCGCTCCAAAGGTGACCAAGCCTTGTTCCGTATCAACACATCTATGCTGAAAAGGCGTATGGGAATTCCCGAAAAACGTCCGTTAGCCGATTTCTTGCCAACTATCAGCATCAAAGCGAAAGACTTTGCGGCAGAAATGACAAGTGTAAACGTCCAAACTAAGGACTTGCACGGTGAGTCACAGATAAGCCATGAACATATTGCCAACAATACGGCAGTTCGTGATATGCTTGTACAACGAGGTATCGTTCCCGAAGACTTGCCAGCAGCAGAGGATATCAAGAAAGTCGGACGAAGATTGGCAAGTGAAGAGAAGAAAGTTTTAGACAACAAGAAGAAAAAGTGATAATGGAACAGAACAAGAAAGAGTTGCTTATGGAGCAAGCAAACAAGATGGAAAGTGTACTCAATGTTCTTCGCGCACAGTTCTTAGTTTGTAGAGCGTATAAATGGAAATCTTACTCTCCAAGCGAGCGGTAGATAAATTGGTTGGAAATCATCAATGATGTTACCGAGAAACACCAATCGGTGTAACTCAAAAAATCTTGAGCTACACCGATTGGTTGTTATGAGAGTTTATGTCGGATTTTTACTTCACCTCCTCAAATCTAATCACTATTGTGTATCAGATATTTACAAACATACGTGAACGATAAGAGAATGTAAAAGTGGCTGTTAAGCCAAACAAATATAGAAATCCCAAGTTAGGACTATTTTACGTTTTTATCACTAACTATGCTTCTTACCTCCCAAGAACCACCTCTATCTCCACCATTACGAACAATTATACCTTCAGCTTTTAGACGGTCAATGTGTTTTTGAATGGCACTTGGAGATATGCTAAGAGTTTCTGAGAGAACTTTTCTCGTTATACTTGGGTTGTCTTTTATAAGTTGAAGAATAGTGTAAATTGTTTTGCCAGTATCTTTCTGACCACCTTTCTGGCCACCTAATTCATTATGTCAAATCTTTCCATTTTTCTTTCTTATTTACGTTTCTTGCCAAGCACCTTTTCTTCCAACTCTGGCAGATGCTCTAAAATATTCTCGTCAATCTTAATTGAGTATGTACCTGTTGTGTTATGGAGCGTCTTTTGTATCGTGCCCTTCTCGGTATTCTTGAACCAAGAATGGAACAGATTGACTACAAACATAGCGAGCACCTCGGAGTCTATGTTATATTGATGGCCGATGTTCCAAGCAAAGTTCTTTAGGTCGGTCTGCTTCAGTTTCTTCTTTTCAATCTTCACCGATACACAATTCACAATGCCATTGTATTGAACAAGCAGTTTAACGGCCTCCTCAATCTGGAAAAGCTCTTCATCGCTGAATCCGTGTGGAAGAAAAACGAGACGTGTGTATCTAAAGATTTTATCAAGTTTGTCCTTCTCTTGCTTTTCTTTCGCTTCTGTCATTTGGGTGCGGTCAATGTGCAGTTGCTGAATGAACGGAGCCAAATCTCGCTGTGCGTTTTTAAGAGTCTCCTCCAGTTCTGATATAATCTGTGGCTTCAAATCTTTTGAGGCTTCAGAAACCTTTGGCTCTTGTTGTACAGGCTGAGGAACCACATCACATGGTGGTGTTTCTACCGCAGGCTTTGTTTCCAGCTTCTTCTGAATATCCTCCAGATGCTTTATGATACAAGCATCCATGTTCTCTTGGTCTGCTCGATTGTTCAACTCCTTTCTGTTGCTCTTGAAGTAAGCATAGAGACATTGTTTGATGCCATGAAGCAACAATACGAATACTGCATATCCACCTATAAATATCGGTATAGTGACAAGAAAACAAAGTAGTTCCTTGTCCTCGCCTATCAGTTGTTGAGCTATCTTGTAAGCGCCAACTATGTAGGTAATGATAATCAGTCCTAAGAATGACGTGCCAATATAGCGATGCACTCCTTTTGCAGATGGAACGGGAAAGATGTCTATCTCCATAATTACATTGATTTTATTTTCTCCCGTGCTATGATGATAGCGTCATTACACAAGTCACGATCTTGCTCGTCTTCAACTGCATCAATGAACTTGTCTGCTAACCACAAGGTAAGCATTTCTTTTTCATCCTGATGGAAGTACTCTGCAAGTTTAATCACTTGCTCACGTTTGGCACGCCTGTCGCCACGTTCAATCTTACTGAACATCGGGGTATCTATCTCCAATAGTGCAGCCAACTGGCGTTGCATTATGCCATTCTCATCTCTTAGTTCCTTAATCTTATTTCCAAATAACATATTCATATCTATTTTAAGTCCTTCAGCAAGTTACCAGCAAATAACCAGCAAATTAAACTGTAATTTATAATGTGCTATATAACAGTGATTTAGCGAAATCTTTAGAGGTTGCTCCATTGCTTCCAGCAAGTTACCGGCAAGTTAAATCTATGCCCAACTCGGTATGCCCCCCGAACACCGCCTTCCACTATATTTCACATTGCTTTCACAAGTCGCTTTACTTGCGTAGCTTGTATCATGGCTTGGTCACTAGCTTGACCACCAGCATGTCCACTAGCTTGTACCCCAGCTTGTTCCTTTGCTTGTTCCCAACCTCAATATGTAATGGTAGAACATACGAAATCACTGGTGAACTCCACTTTCCCCTTGGGCAGCTTTTCCCATGTCAGTATCTTCTGTGCCGCATCTGCATTCTAACCAATTACAATTGATTTGGATTTCTGCTTTCAGAATAAGTTCATCATGCCTCGCACGCTTTGATTTGTCGACTTTTCGATTATTTGATATTGGAATTATCTCTTAACGAATTGTCATAATTTGGACATAAAGATACTTCTTTTTATTCTTCCACGCAAGTTTTACATTAAAAAACTGCCAATCTTGACATTATTTTAATGTACAGATAGCAAGAGCGGCCAAATTACAGTTTCAAATTGAGGCAAACTCAAAGCACTTTATATGCTGTTTATGTGCATAATGTTATAGGTGTTATGATGCCATCCAAGAAGTTCAAATAGTGATGGTTCAGTCTTGAAATTGGTTATAAAAACAGCTTTTGATTTGGCAAAACTCATAAAAAAGTATAAAAATGGAGGGTGAAAATATGACTAAAAACGATTGTTGTTCGCAAAAGTGATTTATTTTCACTATATTTGTGCCATAAATCCGAGTGATATGGAAGATATAAATCGTATTAAAGTCGTTTTAGTTGAAAAGAAGCGAACCAACAAGTGGCTTGCTGAACAAATGG
>CAZUFU010000065.1:0-9001 GCA_964619875.1 uncultured Oscillospiraceae bacterium | reverse complement strand
TACTGTGCAAACCCATTTCATAATTCAGTTACCTCCATAAATTAAATTTATTTTTATCATTTAGAAAAAATAGACTAAAATAGTACTGTATCAGCACTACTTCTATTTTACCACATTCGACTGCCGATAAACAACGGGCAAATGCATTTTTTATGTGTTTTTTTGGTGACACATTTTGACGGTGCGACATGCACCACCTGATGTGAATCGAGTACAGCGAGTGCAAACCCGCAGCATCTATAACAGCTTGCTTATGAGTTCGCTTTCTATTGCGCGCACATCTATGTTACCGTTAATATCGCCGTAGGTGATAATCAGGTTGTCCCAGGGCACGATTCCGACGGACTCGTAGAGCTCCATCTTCCGCTTATGACGTGCCATGTACTCTTTATTATGTGGCATTCCGCAGTGCTCCGCATAGAAAATCTTTGCATCGCGGATACGCATGGCCTCAAAATCAAGAATAAGCGATATAGAACCGATGTGTATGACGGGCTCATAGCGGAACGGTATGTGATTCCGATACATGATTTCCGCATGCAGGACCTCGTTTTTAGAACGCATCTTTTCTCCGCGTGAAGTGATGTGAACCTTTTTTTCCGGCATGAAAGTGCCCTTCTCGTAGGACTCCTCAATCCATGCCTTAACTTTGGCTGCAATCTCAGCGTCTTCAGCGACTGCATTTATCAGCTTATCGTCAATCAGGGCACGGTTCTGTTCACTCGGAAAAAAGTATTCGGCAGGAAGTGTCTGATAGACATCGGGCAGATTCTGAATGATCCGGCTGCTGTTTAAAGTAGTGAATTGGGATTTAGCTGTCATCAGGCATTTCTTGTTTTCACCGATATTTTGCAGCGCCTCTTTCAGATAGGCTTTTCTGCAAAGCTGCCTGATGGTGTCAGGGTCTCTTGAAATACCATGACGCAAACTCCTGCCGTCTATAATCTGAGTCTGCAGATAGTTCTGCTTTCCGTCTCTTTTTACTCCGTAAAGGCATCCCGGAGTCTGCAGCTCCAGCCGCTTAAGTTCTTCGTTGTACAGTTTCTCTAAATCCACCAATCTGTACAACATTGTGTCAAAATCCATTGAGTAGTAGTCCATATTGAGCCTCCTTTGTTGTAATATTTTTTTGTCAAAACGATTTTTTACAACCTGATTGTCGTTTGCGTTGTAAAAAAGTTCATGCGGCCGCAATCCTTACAACGTTTCTGTACCTGTGAGATTTATAAAAGAGGCTGAAATGACATGATGTTGTTTTTTTTACCCTGAAGCCGGATAAAAAACAACGTCTGTAAATATTATACATTGAAAAAGATTACAAATCAAGTAAAATTTTAAATAAAAAGAAAAATTTTCGTGATGTAATGCGATGTGATGTGATGTGACGCCGCTTTTTAGCAGAAACTTATCTCGTCAGGAGCTGACGTATATATTAAAATAAAAGGGGAGGTGACGCATTGAGAAACAGATCGATTTTAAACGACAAGATGAAAGAAGCCATTTCTTCGGTACTGCCAATAACATGTATCGTTCTTTTGCTGTGCTTCACCATAGCGCCGGTTTCCAACCACATGCTCATGTCATTCCTGACGGGAGCGGTGATGCTCGTGGCAGGCATGGCCTTTTTCACATTAGGAGCTGACACGGCCATGACACCCATAGGAAACAAAGTGGGAACATGCATAACCAAATCCAGGAGCGTATGGATTATAGTGTTTACCAGCTTTATGCTGGGCGTGATAATAACTATTTCCGAACCGGACCTTACGGTGCTGGCAAACCAGGTGCCGACCATACCAAACGCGGTCATCATCGGCACCGTGGCTCTGGGCGTAGGGGTTTTCCTGGTTATAGCGATGCTGAGGATATTGCTGGGAATAAGCCTTTCAACCCTGCTTATAGGGTTCTACATAATCGTTTTCGTGCTGGCCATGTTCGTGCCGGCAGATTTCTGGGCTGTGGCCTTTGACTCCGGCGGTGTGACTACGGGACCTATGACGGTACCTTTCATTATGGCTCTTGGCGTAGGTGTTTCTTCCATTCGAAGCGACCGCCATGCGGCTAACGACAGCTTCGGTCTGGTGGCTCTGTGCTCTATAGGACCGATAATTGCAGTTCTGGCACTGGGTCTGATGTATCCGGCTGAGGGCACATACGTGCCGGTAGAGATACCGCAGATGGAGACGTCGAGGGATATGATAGCTCTTTTCATTAAAGCACTGCCTGCGTACATGGAAGAGGTGGGAATCGCCCTTGCGCCCATAGTGGTTTTCTTTGCTCTCTTTGATATATTCGTAATCAAACTTAAAAAACGGCCCCTTACTAAAATCATTTCCGGACTGGCGGCCACATATATAGGGCTGGTGCTTTTCCTGACCGGTGTAAACGTGGGCTTCATGCCTTGCGGCAACTACATCGGCAGGCTCATAGGAGAAAAAACCTACAACATCATACTCGTTCCTATCGCCATGCTTATCGGATACTTTATTGTAAAGGCTGAGCCGGCGGTACACGTGCTAAACAAGCAGGTGGAGGAGCTTACGGCAGGGTCCATTCCGGCCAGAGCCATGGAGCTTTCCCTTTCCATCGGTGTGGCTGTATCTCTGGCACTTGCCATGATAAGAGTACTGACGGGAATTTCGGTGATGTACTTCCTCTTGCCTGGATACGCAGCGGCTCTGGTACTTTCTTTTGCGGCACCTAAGATATTTACGTCTATAGCCTTTGACTCCGGCGGAGTGGCGTCGGGACCTATGACGGCCACTTTCCTTCTGCCTTTTGCAATGGGAGCCTGCGAGGCCATAGGGGGACCGGAAAGAATAGTCAGCGATGCTTTCGGCGTGGTGGCCATGGTCGCCATGACACCGCTCATAACCATACAGCTTCTGGGCGTGGAGTACAAGTTCAGAACCAGGAAAGAGCAGGCGGCCAGAGAAAGAATATACTCAAAGATCAGCGTCTATACCGACGAGGATATCATCGAACTGTAAAGAAAGGAGGAAAACAGCAATATGGAAAGCTTACATCTTGTCATTGCTATAGCAGACAGGCAGAACGCGGAGAAGGTCATAGAGACCTTCAGGGAAAGCAACGTTTTCACTACGGACATAGTTCTGGGAACGGGAACGGCACCCACAGAAATACTGGATTACCTCTATCTTTCGCCTAATGAAAAGGCGGTGGTTTTCGGTGTTGTGACAAATGCAGGACTGCTGCCTCTGCTTAAGAACTTTAAGCGGCGGCTTTACATAGATGTGCCTGGAAACGGAATCGTGGCCACAGTGCCGCTTAACAGCATCGGAGGCAAAAGAAGCCTGGAATATATACTTGACGGTCAGACCTTGGACACATCGGGAAAGCGCACAAGGAGCGCAGAGGCCGAGGAAAGAGAGGAAAGAATGTCGATTAAAACGGATTTTGAACTGATTATGGTAATAGCCAATGAAGGTTACAGTGATATGATTATGGAAGCGGCAAGGGAAGCAGGGGCCGGAGGGGGCACAGTTCTCAAAGCCAAAGGTACCGGCGCGGAGTACACCGAAAAGTTTTTCGGGTTTTCCATAGCCAGTGAAAAAGAGATGCACCTTCTGGTGACTCCTGCCCAGGGCCGCAATACCATTATGAAGGCCATAATGGAAAAAGCAGGTCTTGACAGCAAGGCTCAGGCCATAGTTTTTTCGCTGCCTGTGAGCCACGCCATCGGTCTGAGGATGCCGGAATAGCTGCGACTGGCGGCGCAGGGCGAAGTACGCACCAGGCGTGTGCGCCGACCTTGAAATAAACCGAAATGTTGTACTTTTTGTTCAGGTCGGCCGGATTTTACAACCTGATTCTATTCATCGTTGTAATAATCATGTTTTGCAGCAGATATCTACAACATCAGCCTGCAGGTCTGCATGACTGCTATCACTAAAAAGGTGTAAGGTTGTAAAAATCAGCCGATTCGCAGAATATTTACAACCACAATTCGGTAACGCCGATGCGCATAAATAAACGCGCCCTGCACAAAGCCCGTTGCGACTGGAATAAAAAAATAGACCAGAGCCCCGCGAGCGGGGCTTTTTTGTTCTAACAAACAAAAAAATGTGCATAAATACAGCTTTAAACAATAAAATATGTTATGTATACACAAAGGCATCAAAAAACCATTGCAATATACACACAAAAGGTATATAATTATAACATCTTTACTATGTTAAAGGAGGACAATGAGAAAATGAAAAAGAAAGTAGCATTATTACTGGTTTTAGTAATGCTGTTTACAATGTTCGCGGCAGGCTGCGGCGGCAATGATGACGGCGGCGAAAAGGTTGTAAAAATCGGCGTGTTCGAGCCTGCAACAGGCGATAACGGTGCCGGCGGCAAGCAGGAAACTTTAGGCGTTCAGTATGCTAACTCCGTACAGCCTACAGTTGAAATCGGCGGAGAGACTTACACCGTTAAACTGGAAATTGTAGATAACGAATCATCACCTGAAAAAGGTATTTCAGCTGCTCAGAATCTGGTAACCTCAGGCGTATCAATGATTCTCGGCACATATGGTTCAGGCGTTGCAATCGCAGCAGGACAGACTTTTGCTGATGCAGGAATTGCTGCAATGGGTATCACCTGCACCAATCCACAGGTAACACTTGGAAACGACTATTACTTCAGAATGTGCTTCTTAGACCCGTTCCAGGGTACAGTTCTTGCTAACCGTGCATGGGAAACAGGTGCAAGAAAGGCATACTGCATCAACAAGATGGGCGACGACTACTCTGCAGGTCTTGTAAACTACTTCTCCAAGGCATTTGAAGCATTAGGCGGCAAGGTTGTAAAGGAAGAATTCGAACAGGGCAACGCTGACTTCGCAGCTAACATTGCAACTGCAAAGAAGAACGGATGCGATGTATTCTTCTCACCTGTATCAACAGAAGCAGCAGCACTTATCATCGACCAGGCTGATGCTCAGAAGCTGGGAATGCCTATTCTCGCAGCTGACACATGGGATTCCAACGTAATCCTCAATGCAGCTAAGGGTACAGACCTTGAAATTTATGTAACTACTTTCTATCAGGAAGGCGGTTCACCTGAATTTGACGAAGGTGTTAAGGCATGGATCGAAGGAGACTCCACAAACCTTGCAAACAACGGCGGAAACTCAGAAATCGCTGCTGTAACAGCAATGGGATACGATGCTTACTTCGTGGCACTTGAAGCACTCAAGGCTGCAGGTTCAACAGACCCTGCAAAGGTTCATGAAGTTCTTCCAAGCGTTACCTACGATGGCGTTTGCGGTAAGGTTGTATTCGGTGAAAACGGCGATGCTGTAAGAGACATGGCTGTTGTTAAGAAGTGCAACACTGCTGACGGCGTTTGGGAATTCGAAAGCAACCAGTATGTAAAATAGCGTAATAGTGAAACAGTCTGGAGATTTTAATTCACCAGCACACGAGTACGATTAACAGAGCATAATAATTTGCTAATTTATGCAGCGGAAGCGGGAGAGCACTCTCCCGCTTATCGTTGCTTTTGCATATTTAATCGGACCATTGCAAGGGAGAACGCCGCAGGACCGCATAAGGTATCGGATGCGGTGTTTTCCGACTTTCTCCTTTGCAATGGTAACTGCAAAATCTGATTTGGAGGTACACAAATGAATTTTTTTGTTGAAAATCTGCCATACATATTGGCCGGTATCTCCGTAGGCGGACAGTACGCACTCATTGCCATAGGCTATACTATGGTTTACGGCATTTTGAGGCTTATCAACTTTGCTCACGGAGACATGTTTATGGTAGCGGGCCTGGTAATGGTTTATCTGGCAGCATCGATGCCGATATATATAGCTATTCCGGTTGTTATCATATTTACCGTAGTTCTGGGCTGTACTATAGAGGTTGTGGCATACAGACCGCTTCGAAGCGCACCGAGAATGTCCATAATGATTTCAGCTATCGGTGTCAGCTATCTTCTCCAGAATACAGCACTTTATGTTACAGGCGGTCTGACTCAGACATATCCAACCATCCCTTGGCTGTCAAAGACAGTAACCGTGCTGGGTGCTCACACCAAGATGGTAACACTCATCACGCCGGTTCTTACTATTGCACTTGTAGCTGCTTTAGTAATGCTTATAAAGTACACCAAGATAGGTATGGCTATGAGAGCTGTTTCCAGAGATTTTGAAACATCACAGCTTATGGGTATCGATATCAACAGGGTTATTACCGTTACTTTCATCATCGGATCCCTGCTGGCGGCTATAGGTTCCGTGCTTTACTTCTCCAACTATACAGGTGTAATGCCGACATCAGGTTCCATGCCGGGACTCAAGGCCTTCGTTGCGGCTGTATTCGGCGGTATCGGTTCCATTCCGGGAGCAGTTATCGGAGCTTTCATAATCGGTATTTGCGAAAACATAATCAAGGGCATGGAGCTCACCGTATTTTCAAATGCCTTTACTTTCGTGCTCCTTATCGTAATACTTATGGTTAAGCCTACAGGACTCTTCGGTGAGAAGAACATCGATAAGGTATAGGAGGTGGATTGATATGACAGAATTGACTAAGAGAAAAAAATCCATCCTCAGCATTGCGGTATGCGTAATATTTCTGGTGGCTGTTTATGTAGGCGATATGATGGTACCGCCCACATCAGGCATGAGAATGCTGTTTACAGTACTGGAAAAAGGCTCCATATATGCTTTAGTTGCAGTTTCCATGAACCTGCTTAACGGTTTCACCGGACTCTTTTCACTGGGTCAGGCAGGCTTCATGCTTATAGGTGCATATACATACGCTATCTTCTCTATTCCGACAGCAATGAGAGACAGCGTATATCAGTATTTTGACGGCGGACTCATAAAGTTTTCTGTAACTGAGACTTTAGGCAATGCCTTGGGCGGAGTTATGGGTGATTTCGGTACAATGCTGGGCGAACACATCGGAATGATTTTCCTGATGCTCTGTGCAGGCCTTCTGACTGCAGGCGTTGCAGCTCTCATAGGTCTTCCGGTGCTAAGACTCAAGAGCGACTATCTGGCCATTGCCACTCTGGGCTTTGCGGAAATTCTGAGAGCTTTCTTCCAGTGGAAAGCTGCAGGTCCTATCACAAACAGTTCAAACCTGCTGAGAAGCTACACCACATATGACACACCGCTTTTCCCGATTATTGCGGCAGGAATATGCATCGCATTTATCGTGCTGCTGATCAATTCGTCCTACGGCAGAGCTTTCAAGGCTATCAGAGACGATGAAATCGCTGCAGAGGCTATGGGTGTAAATCTTTTCAAGCATAAGCAGATGAGCTTCATTATAAGTTCCTTCTTTGCAGGACTGGGCGGTGCGCTGCTGGCTATGTTCCAGAGCTCCGTTGCTTCCACACCGTTCACGTCCAACATGACATACGAAATTCTGCTGATCGTTGTTATCGGCGGTATCGGTTCTGTGACCGGCTCCATTATGGGCGCATACCTCTTTGTGGCATGTTCCGAATGGTGGCTGAGAGGTCTGGATTCGGGAACTTTCCTGGGCATAAGCGCAGGCTTCATGCGTCCGGGCTTCAGAAAGGTAGTATTCGCAGTAATCATCATGTGCATCGTGCTTTTCTACAGCCGCGGCATAATGGGCAACAAGGAATTCAGCTGGGAGGGCTTTATAAACTTCTTCAGAACCCTGCCGCAAAGATTGGCTGCGTGGATTAAGAAGCCTAAATTTTCAGCAAAAAAACACAATAAAGACACAGAGATAGAAGAGGAGGCACGGTAAAATGAGTAAAGAAAATGTATTGCGTGTTTCCGACATAACCATGCAGTTCGGAGGCGTTGTAGCTGTAGATGACCTTAGCCTTGAAGTAAACAAGGGAGAAATAATCGGTCTCATCGGCCCTAACGGAGCCGGCAAGACGACAGCTTTCAACGTGATAACCGGAGTATATGCTCCAACCAACGGCTCGGTTTCTCTTAACGGTGAGGTAATCGTTGAAAACCACCCGCAGGGCAAGATGAAGACTCTGTATAAGGGTAAAAACGATGGAAAATATAAAGATGTCAAAGTGCTTACTCCTGACAGAATAACCAAGCTGGGAATTGCGAGAACTTTCCAGAATATCAGGCTCTTCAAGGGTATGACGGTCTTCGAAAACGTTCTGGTTGCAATGCACATGAATCTGGAATCAGGTATGTTCGGTGCAGCACTCCGCAGCAAAAAGGCGAGAGGAGAGGAGGCAGCCATGCGTGAGGAGGCTATGCGCCTGCTTCAGATGTTCGGCCTTGAAAACAACAAGGACGATCTGGCAACATCGCTTCCATACGGCAAGCAGAGACATCTGGAAATCGCCAGAGCTCTGGCCACCAAACCTAAGCTTCTGCTTCTGGATGAGCCGGCAGCGGGCATGAACCCTCAGGAATCCGCTGAACTCATGCGATTGGTTGAAAAGATCAGAGACGAGTTCGACCTGTCCGTGCTCATGATAGAGCACCACATGCAGGTAGTAATGGGTATCTGCGAAAGAATCTACGTTCTGGACTACGGCGCACTTATCGCCCAGGGCAATCCTGAAGAAATCCAGAATAACCCTAGAGTAATCGAGGCATATTTGGGGGTGGATGAATAATGTTAAGCATAAGAGGATTACACGTATATTATGGCGGTATTCACGCCCTCAGAGGTATAGATCTGGATGTTCCTGACGGTCAGATAATTTCACTTATCGGCGCCAACGGAGCAGGCAAATCTACAACTCTTAAATCCATAATGGGTCTGGTTCCTAAGACAGAAGGAACCATCATGTGGAATGATAAAGACATTACAAGCATACACACCAAGGAAGTCGTTAAGCAGGGAATCGTTCTCTGCCCTGAAGGCAGAAGAGTTTTTCCGGACCTTACCGTTGAGGAAAACCTGAGAATAGGCGCGTACCTGAGAAACGACAAGGGCGGCATTCAGAAGGATAAAGAGTGGGTTTACGACCTTTTCCCGAGAATGAAGGAAAGAGAGTGGCAGCTTGCAGGAACCCTTTC
>CAZUFU010000064.1:0-9003 GCA_964619875.1 uncultured Oscillospiraceae bacterium | reverse complement strand
TCTTAACTTCTCCGTCAACAGTACCCCAGCCCTTCATTGCAACGCCTGCAACCTGACCTGCAGCAGCAAATCCGTAAGGTGACTTTCTGTCAACATCTGTTACGATAGGCTCCATATCCTGTTCAAACTTGTCGAGCTTCCATCCTAAAGCGTCGCAGATCATTCCAACAGATTCAGCAAATCCTACGTGACCTGCCATAGTTCCTTCTGCTTTTCTCTTTTCGAATTCAGCAACTTCCATACCGATTCCCTGTTCTTCCATTACAGCAGGTCCGAATGGTGATAAGCTGTTAACTCTTCTTGAAACGATGTGATCAACTGTTTCGCATGCGCCTGTCCAGAGGATTACCAGTAAGTCCATGATTAAACCTGGGTTGATACCTGTTCCCAGAACAGTTACGCCGTTCTTCTTTGCGATTTCGTCAAGCTTGGCAGCAAGTTCAGGTTCCTGAGCCTGAGGATAAGCCATTTCTTCTGCAGAAGTGATAACGTTCATTCCTTTTTCCATTACGAAAACAAGTTTGTCGTAAACGTCCTTTGTGAATGAGTTTGTGCATACTACAACGATGTCTGCTGAACCCTCTTTGATTACTTCTTCAGGAGTTCCTACGATAACGTCTTCTCTGTCTCCTCTTTCGATTCCAGGAATAACGTCATACATGCTCTTTCCGAGCTTTGCTCCGATATCGATTGCTCCAACGATATCTACACCTTTCTTCTTTGTAAGCATTTTAGCGATTCCGCCGCCCATAGCGCCAAGACCCCATACAATTACTTTTACGTTCTGCATAATATTCTCTCCTTTTTCTTTATTTAGTAAAATAAAATTGACCATCAGTCATTCCGGAAAACCCTTGCAAGTCTCCGGCCGTTTGCATTATATATAAAGCAAATACCATGCCACTATCCAGCCTGAATATTGTATACTTAAGTAAGGCAGTTTTCGAGCAAAAATGTAGTGGAAATTTGGTTTGTTTCAACAAAAAAACACAATTTGTGGTTTTTTTGTGTTTTTATAAAACAAAATTTTTATATAGCGGTTCTTCATTACCTGCCAAATCGTCTGGAAAATATGGAAAAAAGTCCTTAAAACGCAAAAATATTTGCACTTGTAGTGCAAATATTTTTGCTCTTTCCTATATTTACTGTCCTGAGATGTGATACTTCTTAAGCTTGTGCTGAAGCGTCTGTCTTTTTATCTTGAGACTGTCTGCAGCCCTTGAAATATTACCGTCTGCAGCCATTATGGCATCCCTGATTATTCTCGCTTCCACCGCTGCCAGATACTCATCCAGAGGCTGAGTGTTGTCGTAGCTTATCTGCAGACTTCTGGCCTTTCTGGCTGCCCCCGGCATATTCAGTATCTTTTCGGAAAGTACATGTTCCTTGTCCGCCATGGAAACCGCCTGTTCAATTATGTTCTCCAGTTCCCGCACATTTCCCGGGTAATCATAGTGCTGAAGTTTCTTTATGGCTCCATCGGTGACCATCCACAACTCCTTGCCGAAGCGTTTGTTGTGCTTTTCGAGGAAAATGTCTGTCAGCACAGGTATGTCATCCAGCCTTTCCCTGAGAGCAGGTATGGAAATATTGATAACGTTAAGCCTGTAGTAAAGGTCTTTTCTCAGCTTGCCCTGCTCGATGAGTTCCTCCGGAGGCTCGTTTACCGTTGAAATTATGCGGACGTTTACCGGTCTGTCCTTGGTTCCGCCTACACGTCTGATGTAGCCTTCCTGAAGGACTCGTAGAAGCTTGCTCTGAAGATCGTAAGGCATGGCGCTGATTTCATCCAGAAGCAGGGTTCCGCCGTTGGCCTGTTCGAAAAGCCCGGCCCTGTCTACGGCTCCGGTGAAGCTTCCTTTGGTAGTTCCGAACAGTATACCCTCCAGCAGAGTCTCCGGTATGGCTGCGCAGTTCTGGGCCAGAAAAGGCTTATCGGCTCTTTTGCCTCCATAATGTATACTCTGCGCAAAAAGCTCTTTACCGGTTCCTGTCTCACCATAGATGAAGACTGATGCATCGTTGTCTGCCGCTCTGCGGGCTCTTTCCACGACCTCGGTAAACTGCGGATTCTGTCCGTATATATCATCAAAAGTATAGCGTTTTATTCCCTTATTGCGACTGTACTGCTGCGCATCAGCGTGTTCAAGGACCCCTTCCTGCAGTTCCAGCAAAGTGTCGGACATCTGGCGTATGCTGGTGATATCCTTTGCAACCTCCAGGGCCGCTACTGTCTCTCCGTCTACAATTATGGGGACCGTGCTGTTTACGGTGGTTATTTCTTTACCGTAGAGGTTTTTATAGGTCTGCTGCTTCTTTATAGTCGGAGCATTTTTTTTCAGCGCATTGAACATGGTGCTCTCCCCCATGCTGAAGTCAGGAAAGGCTTCATGAAACTTTTTGCCCAGCACATCGCTGACGTTGACCTTTTCCATATCGGCCATGGCTTTATTGTAGTGAATGCCCACGCCGTCTTTGTCTACTATATATATGCCCTCGTCAATAAGCTCTATGAGCTCGTCCAGAATTTTCTTGTAATGCTCTGCTTTCATTGAATCTGCACCGCCTTTCTATTACAGTATACCATAAATAAATCGCTGGTGCAAATATTTTTGCACCGAAAAACCCCTTGTATATTGTTGAAAAGTGCGATATGATAGATGATTATAGCGTAATTAAACGATACACTAAACAATGCACTATAAGAAAGTGAGGAATAAAAAATGTACTTGACTTGTTTAGACTTAGAAGGTGTGCTGGTACCCGAAATCTGGGTTGCCTTCGCAGAGGCCGCCGGTATTCCCGAATTAAAAAAAACCACCCGGGACGAGCCGGATTACAATAAGCTGATGGCATGGCGTCTTGATATTTTAAGGCAGCACGGACTTGGCCTCAAGGAAATCCAGGATACTATCGCCACCATAGATCCGCTTCCGGGAGCAAAGGAATTTCTCGACGAACTCCGCAGCTTCTCTCAGGTAATAATTATCAGCGATACCTTCACACAGTTCGCACAGCCTCTTATGAAAAAGCTGGGCTGGCCTACGATTTTCTGCAACGAGCTGGTTGTAGCCGAAAACGGCGAAATCACTGATTTCAAAATGAGATTGAACGAATCAAAGCTGAGCACAGTAAAGGCTCTGCAGACCTGCGGCTTCGAGACCATCGCCAGCGGCGACAGCTACAACGACCTGGGAATGATTCGCGCCAGCAAGGCAGGATGGCTCTTTAAGAGCACTGACCAGATTAAGGAGGCTAACCCTGACGTAGGCACCTGTGAAAGCTACGATGAACTCATGGAAAAAATAAAGAAGGCGATGGCCTAACCCCTAAAAGGAGTAAAAAGATGAGATTAAGAAAAGAACAGGACGAAATGCTGGAGGATGAAATTCTGCTTATAGCGGATGTATCCGATGCACTGGCCCATCCGGCCCGCGTGAAAATGTTTAAATACATAATGCAGGCCAACCGCGCCATGGTCACCGTCTGCAACAAGGACCTGGTGGAGCATTTCGACTACGCCCAGGCTACCGTCTCCCAGCACATGAAAAAGCTTGTGGATTCAGGACTGGTTCAGATTAAGAAAAAGGATAAGTTTTCCTACTACTACGTGAACCTGGGGATGCTCATGCAGTACCTCAACGCTACGAAAAAATTCGCGGTTCAGTAGGCAATAATAACGGACCCGGCAGCATGGTTCATCCAGCTGCCGGTTTTTTTCTGCAAAAAAATCCATAACCCTATTGACACCTCCTTTGACAAGTGGTATTATACTACCAATCTAGTAGGTAAATATGTTTATATATAGAAGGGAGAATATCACTATGTCAAAGATTTATACTTCAGCTGACCAGTTAATCGGCAAAACACCGCTTTTAGAACTCACTCACATAGAAAAGGAACTTGGACTCAAGGCCACAATCCTTGCCAAGCTTGAATACTTCAATCCGGCAGGCTCTGTAAAGGACAGAGTAGCCAAAGCCATGATAGACGACGCAGAGGCTTCCGGTGCATTGAAGCCAGGTTCTGTAATCATCGAGCCAACCAGCGGCAACACAGGAATCGGCCTGGCAGCGGTAGCAGCAGCCAGAGGCTACCGCATCATCATCGTAATGCCTGAAACCATGTCCGTAGAACGCAGACAGCTTATGAAAGCATACGGAGCAGAACTGGTACTTTCAGAGGGTACTAAAGGGATGACTGGCGCCATAGCCAAGGCAGATGAGCTTGCAGCAGAAATCCCTAACAGCTTCATTCCGGGGCAGTTTGTGAATCCTGCCAACCCTAAGGCTCACTTTGAGACTACAGGACCTGAAATTTATGAAGATACAGACGGCGAGGTGGATATCTTTGTAGCAGGCGTAGGCACCGGCGGCACAGTTACCGGCGTAGGCGAATATCTGAAATCCAGGAAGCCTGATGTGAAGGTAGTTGCAGTAGAACCTAAGGACTCGCCCGTTCTTTCCGAAGGCAGATCCGGAGCTCACAAAATTCAGGGCATAGGTGCAGGTTTCGTACCTGATGTGCTTAACACGACTGTTTACGATGAGGTATTACCTGTATCAAACGAGGATGCATTTGAAACAGGAAAGCTTCTGGGCAAGAGCGAAGGCGTACTGGTAGGAATTTCATCAGGCGCAGCACTCTATGCGGCTATAGAGCTTGCAAAACGTCCTGAAAATGAAGGCAAAACCATCGTGGCTCTGCTCCCTGACACAGGCGACAGATACCTTTCCACTCCGTTATTTCAGGATTAATCATCGGCACCTTTGAAAGTGAGAGGTGAAGAGCATGATTTCAACTAAAGGCAGATATGCCCTGCGTATTATGATAGACCTGGCCGAACACAGAAACGGCGGCTTTATTCCCATGAAGGAGGTGGCCGCACGTCAGGAAATTTCTCTTAAATATATAGAACGGATAATGCCCGTTCTGACAAAAAACAATTTCGTGAAAGGGCTCCACGGCAAAGGCGGCGGATATCAGCTCACCCGCGAGCCTGACGAGTATACTGTCTGGGAGGTTCTCCAGGCCGCCGAAGGAGATCTGGCACCTGTTGCCTGTCTCGAGCATAACGCCGAGCCTTGTCCGCGTGCGTCCGAATGCCGCACTCTCCCTATGTGGAAAGACTATTACGATACTACCCGCAGTTTCTTCGAAGGCAGAACCATTGCAGATCTGATGGCCGCATCGCCGGCGGATAACTACGTTATCTAATTGCCATACTGCAGCATTTATGTTTCTGCCCACCCTGCGAGGTTGTAAGAAAAGCATACTCAAAATAAATACAACATTACTCTCGAGAACAGACGCAGATTCGACGTCCGGAAAGGGTAATGTTGTTTTTTTCAGCGCATTTTGCGAATTTAAGCAACATTCTCTCATAGTTCACTGTTGCGACAGCTCAGATACCACAGTCCCTATGTCCTCTGCAACGCAAATCGACTGCTTTTCTATTTTCTTCGGGCAATATGCCTCTCTGCTGTTTATGCATGCGTATATTGCCTTCTGATTTGCTGCAGTCATCTTCATGAAAGGGTATTTTATTATGCCCGGAGTGTTGAAGCCCACGCCCAGTTCGAGGAAAAGCACACGTCCCCTTACGTTTTTCTGTAAAAAAGCCTGGTATCCGGACGCGGCTTCGTGCCAGCCCTCATCCTCCACAAAGGTACTGTCTGCACGGAGGTTCATGGTCATGGGTGCGCCGCATACGGGACAGCGAGGTACAAGTTCAGAAGGCACTTTCATATCATGCTGGGAAGCTACCATTTCTCTTACTGCATCCTCGTTGTCATAGGTTTTGCTGTGGCATGGCCTGCTGCACTGAAAAAGGCCGTAATCTCCCTGAGTACAGAAAAGCCTTTGCTTGTCAAACCCCGCTTTCTGAAAGCAGTGGTCCACATTGGTGGTTATGACAAAATAGTTCTTATGGCATACCAGCTCAAACAGCCTGTCGTAAATCGGCTTTGGCGGGTCCATATAGCGGTTTATGTAAATGTATTGGCTCCAGTAGGCCCAATATTCTTCCGGGCTTTCAAAAGGGTAAAAGCCGCCGGAGTACATATCGCTGAAGCCGTATTTGGCTCCGAAATCAGCAAAGTATTTCGAAAATCTTTCTCCGCTGTATTCAAAGCCTGCCGCCGTGGAAAGCCCTGCGCCCGCGCCGATTACTACTGCTTCTGCTTCTGCCAGCGCCACCTTTAATCTTTCAACTTCAGCCCAGCAGTTTTCTGTATATGTCATAGTCAATTTCCTTGAAAACATTGAATATCACCTCTATCTTACTGTCTTCTCGCTTTATATAATCTCGGACGGTTTTTACTGCAATTTCCGCTGCTCTTTCGTTTGGAAAGTGAAATTCTCCTGTGGAAATGCAGCAGAAAGCTATACTTTTTATGTTGTTGCTCTCTGCAAGCCCGAGGCAGGAACGGTAACAGGCTTCCAGCAGTCTCTCGTCCTCCGGAGTAACCTTTTCTCCAACAATGGGTCCTACGGTATGAATAATATAATTGCTAGGCAGATTATATGCACCCGTGATTTTAGCCCTGCCCACAGGTTCCTCGTGACCTTGCCTTTCCATAATCCGAGCGCATTCCAGACGGAGCTGCACTCCGGCAAAAGTGTGTATTGCATTGTCAATGCATCCGTGACAAGGATAGTAGCATCCGGTCATGCCGCTGTTTGCCGCATTGACTATGGCATCGCACCGCAGGGTGGTGATGTCTCCTTTCCATAGGTAAATACCTTCCTCTACAGGTGTCAGGTCAGAAAATTCCGTAATGCCTTTTACGCATGTTTCCGTCTGCAGATATTGATCCTGTACGCGGGCAATCTCGCTGCTGACGGGCTGCGGTCTTCGCACATTCATGAGGGAGCGCAGCAGCCGCTTCTGCTCCCCTGCCTCCACAGGCACCTCAAGCTCTCTATACTGCGGCTGCTCTGCCAGAAGTTTATTTATTAAATATTCTCTTCTTTCCCTCTGATTCATTTTGCTTATTCTCCTACAACGCTTATGGCCTTATTGTAGCCTTGGGAAACTGCAGTGTAAAGTACGCACTTTAAAGTGGCGTAGTTACCTTGAGGGAACCTTTAAGTAATTTCAACGGACTACTTGACAAAAATTTTTTCTGTACGGTATAATCAGACTGTAAGTTTCTTTTAGATACTATAAGATTTTAGATATAAAAATGTGAGGAGGAAATAACATGACCGATAAAAAGATGCACAGAGATCTGCCCGTATGTCCGGTGGAAACTACTCTTTCTCTCATAGGCAACAAGTGGAAAGTACTCATATTGCGTGACCTTATGGAGGGCACCATGCGCTTCGGCCAGCTTAAGAAGTCTGTCGGAGACATTTCACAGAAGGTACTCACCGCCCAGCTCAGGGATATGGAGGAATCGGGTCTTGTTGATCGCAAGGTCTATGCCGAAGTACCGCCTCGGGTGGAATACTCCCTCACCGAACTGGGCCTCAGTCTGAAGCCCGTGCTCGACGCTATGGTTGAATGGGGCACGGACTACAAGAGCAGCCACTCCTACTTATGATAAGCCTCATGCCTAATGATTTTAAAACTTCTATAAACCTGCTCCAGAAGCACCACCCGCATCATCTGGTGTGGGAAAGTCATTTTGGAAAAGGACAGCTTGAAGTCCGCCCTTTTGCTGACCTCAGGTGAAAGTCCCAGACTTCCGCCGATAACGAAGGCCACATCACTCTTCCCTTCAAGGCCAAGCTCCTCTATTTTCGCTGACAGTTCCTCTGAGGAAATCTGCTTCCCCTGAATTTCCAGAGTGATAACATAAGTTCCGTCCTTGATTGATTTCAGGATTTCACGACCCTCTTCAAGTTTGACCTTTTCCTCCTCTGCAGCTCCGGCTTTATCCGGAAGCCGTGACTCTTTCAGCTCCACGATTCTTACAGATGCATAGCTTGACAGTCTTTTCATATATTCGGCCACCGCATCGGTCCAGTATTTTTCTTTTAATTTGCCTATACATATTATCTGAATGTTCATTCCTACACCACCAAAAACCTTCCTGTCTCTTCCCTGTCAACCACCTCAAGCTCCAGATCCCGTCCTATATAAAAGCCGGACTCCTCAAGCACATTGCGAACAGTAATCATTGCCTGCTGAGGGGTATTGTTTTCTTTGCTCAGGTGAGCAAGAAGTACACGGGGAACCTTGCTGCCTCCAAGCTCAGTCAGCATGCGGACGAGACACTCCGCCGACGCTTCGTTGGAAAGATGCCCTAAATCGCTTAGGATTCTGTGCTTCACAGGATATGGGTATCTGCCGTACAAGAGAATATTTCTCTCGTGATTGGCTTCAAGCACCAGCAGATCCGCATCCTTTATATTCTCGAAAATTTCGTCGCTGACAAAACCCGTATCTGTGACCACCGCAGCCTTGCGACCGCCCTTTTCGAAGGCATAGGCCACCGGCTCGGCAGTGTCATGGGATACGTTGAAGGGAATAACCCTGATGTCCCCCACCATGAAATCTTCTCCCCCTGTCACCGGCACGAACCGTGTGCTGCCGAGACCCGAAGTTTTTTCAACAACCGCCCCTATAGTCCCCCGGGTGGCATATACGGTCACGTCTGAAGACTTGCGTATCAGCGCCCCCAGGCTTCTCACATGGTCGATGTGTTCATGGGTAAGGAGCACACCGCTGATTTCTTCGGGCCTGAGCCGCGTTTCCGCCAGCTTTTCGTTAAGTTTCTTTATTCCTATCCCGATGTCGAGAATTATATTCGTTTTTTCACTTTTTATGAGATAACTGTTGCCGGAGCTGCTGCTGGCAAGTGTCTGTAATCCAAGCTCCATATATGTAACTTCCTTTTTCTTGACTCTTACGGCTGCCCGTTACAGGCGCCGCCAATAAGTATACCATTTTTTCGTTGTAAAATCCATTAAAATAAGTCATAATATAATTAGCTGTTAGCAGAATATAGAAATTCGGAGGGAAAACATGGCGATTTTGAGAATTTATACGGACGG
>CAZUFU010000063.1:0-9170 GCA_964619875.1 uncultured Oscillospiraceae bacterium | reverse complement strand
TACATTATTTCATTTAATTTGTCAAGAGAATTTTTAACTTTTTTAAACTTTTTTCAAAGCTTTTTTTCGGCTCTGAGAACGACTTCTCAAACGAGCCGAAAACTATATTAGCACAAGCCGAGGTAAGTGTCAATGGTATTTTTTGATTTTTTTACGTTTAGTTTTTAACAAATTCTATACACTGATTTTTGAGGGCCGCCTTTCCTCCTGTAAGGTTTGTCACGGCGCTGATAACTTCCTCCTTTTTTTCAGGAGCAAGGCATAAAGTCGCCTGAACCACATCGGTGTATGCAGTGTCTTTAATTGTAAAAAGCTCGCCGGAAGAAGCCAGATTCTGCAGTTTAGACAGATATGTATAATCTATCTCATAGGTGAGGAGGCACATTTCTTCAACATCACAAACTCCTGCAGCCTCAAGCCCCAGCTTGGCACTGCTTGTATAAGCGCGCACCAAACCGCCGGTGCCCAGCTTTATGCCGCCGAAATATCTTGTCACTACCACCACCACATTGGTTATTCCCTCGTTTACGAGGAGCTGCACCATGGGTGCTCCTGATGTTCCCTGCGGCTCACCGTCATCGGAAGCCCACTGCACTTGAAACTTGTCCCCCAGAACCATGGCAGGCACATTATGTGTTGCATCCTTATGTTTTTTTCTTATGGAGGCTATGAAAGCATCCGCCTCCTCCTTGGTTTCAGCCGGACTGACATAGGCTATGAACCTGGATTTCTCGATGATTTGCTCCGCCTGTCCCTGTCCTCGTACTGTGCTATATAATTTCATATTCTTTTAACCTCTGATAATCTGATGCTTTGAGTTCCGCATCAAACCATGTGCCGCTGTCCTTGTACTCCATAGAGAAAACTCTGGCCTTTTCGCACAGATAAGATGAAATGTCTCCCCTGGTATAAGGAACCAGCAGCCGGACTCTTACCATGTCCCTGAATATTTTGCTCTTTATGAGCCCGATAAGCTCGTCTATATTTCTGTCAAATTTAGCAGAAATACAGATATTATCCACACCAGGAACAGGTATCACAGCAGACGGTTCTTCAACAAGATCGATTTTATTGAAGGCCATGATCTTTTCCTTGCCTCCCGCACCTATTTCCTCGAGAACCTTATTGGTGACCTCTATGTGAAAATCGTGGTTTTCGTAGGATGCGTCCACCACATGAATCAGAAGATCGGCGTATGCCACCTCCTCCAGAGTCGCCTTGAAAGCATTCACCAGAGAATGTGGAAGTCTGCTGACAAAACCTACAGTATCAACCAATATGAACTGATGATTGGTGTCAAGAGTCACACTGCGCTGCTGAGTGTCAAGAGTTGCAAAAAGCATGTTTTTCTCGAATACTGTCTTTTCCTCCTTCTCAGTCAGCGTAAGGAGCCTGTTCATCAGTGCGGATTTGCCTGAGTTGGTATATCCTACAAGGGCAACCACGGGTATTTCGCTTTTCTCACGTTTAGCCCGCTGCACCCCTCTGGTGTTCTTTATCTGAGCCAGTTCCGACTTGATATCGTACATGCGCTTTTCTATATGCCTTCTGTCGGTTTCCAGTTTCTTTTCTCCGGGGCCTCTGGTTCCTATGCCGCCGCCCAGTCTGGAAAGTGTTTTGCCGAAGCCGGTCAGCCTCGGCATGCGGTACTGAAGCTGTGCCAGTTCAACCTGAAGCTTGCCCTCTCTCGACGAAGCTCTGTCTGCGAAAATATCAAGAATCAGTATGGTTCTGTCAATTACGCGCACACCAACAGCATCCTCAAGATTGCGGAGCTGCATTCCCGTCAGCTCATCGTTGAAGATTACCGTATCAGCCTCCATATTTTTAACCATCTCGGCCAGCTCTTCGACCTTTCCCTTTCCGATTAAAGTGGCAGTGTTGGGTCTTTCCAGATTCTGAATCATCTGGCCCAGAACCTCTACACCTGCCGCTTCTGCCAGTCCTTTCAATTCCTCCATTGAATAGGAAATGTCCTCATCTCTCTGCAGGCCGACCAAAACAGCTCTGTATTCGTCTTCTCTTATAACTTCATTATTTTCATTAAATCTTAACATGGAAATTATTATACCATACCTTTCCTGTCTTTGTCATTTAATTTATTGCGTCCAGGATGTCTTCCTTGGGAACCTCCACATAATTGCTCGGCACATCTCCTACAATTACGGCTTCCGCCAGCAGAAATCTCCTGTTTATCTCGGATACCTCATCTGTAAAAGGGGCGAGTATCCGTATCCGGCTGTTTATGGTACAGTATACACAGTAACGTGTCTGATTGATACCCTGAGTTTCAAACTCCGTTTCATACTGGAACTTTGTCAGGCTGAGGGGCTGCACCTTTATCTTTGTAGTGAAAGGCAGCTGTGAAAGAATCTTGCTTCCTGTTATGACGCCCAAATTGACCTCTACGACCTGTGTATCTTCAAGGCTGTATGTTTCATTGACGCCGGTCATAAATTCCAGTACAAGCTTGTTTATGAGCCTTGAATCGGGTTCCAGATATTTAATATTACCTTCATCGTCTCTCTCCGCGTGTATCAGAGGGCCGTCCAGTTGGGAACTGTATATCCCCTGCCGCAGACTTGCATTGATTTTCATCGCCACATAATTTACTGCAATGGACTCTGATGCTCCGGCTATGCTCTCACCGTAAGCCTCCCTGAACATCATCAGGCTGCCGGCCGCAATAAGTGCAATTCCCAGCAATATGATAACCGCTCTGCGCATAAAAATACCCCCTTCTGCAGTATATGCCACAGAAAGGGGCCGTGTGTTATTTAAAGTTATTTCTTCGCTTCTTCCTTCAGATACGGATTGACGATTTTAATGTACGTCCCCTTCATTCCGAGGGATTTAGTTTCGATAATACGGGCGCTTTCAAGCTTTCGCAAGGCGTTCACTACCACCGAGTTTGTCAGGCCGTGCTGAGATGCCACCTTGCTGGTGACGATAAGCCCTTCCGAATCCTCCATCTGCACCAGGATCTTTTCAAGAGCATCCTTTTCCGAATAGGAAAGCGTGTCCAGGGCCATATCTACAGAAAGTCTCAGGTTTCTCTCCTTAGCATGCTCCAGCTGAATGTTTCTGCGGATCTCAAGACCCACTACTGTGGCTCCATACTCACAGAGTGCGATTTCTTCATCATCGTAGCTGTTTTTATATCTGGCCATAAGCAGCGTTCCCAGACGTTCACCGCCGCATATGATAGGGATTATAGCGTGATACTTGTCCTTCATGCTGTAATCATCACCCAGTACCGGTATCAGACTTTCCCCTATAAGATTGACCATCGTTTCGTGAATCTCCAGAAATCCAGCATTGTCCTCTTCGGAAACTTTCTCGAAACCCAGCTCGTCCTCAAAGGTAGATGTGTCCAGGGCATCGGTGTATGCTACTCCAAGCACTCTTCCCTGGGCATCCAGTACATAAATGTTAGCACTGAGGATCTCGCTCAATATCAGGCTTAAATCCTGATAGGAAAGGCTTCCTGTTGTGCTCTCGCTGAGGACCCAGTTAAGCCGTCTTATTTTACCTAAAAATTCTTTGCTCATCCTTATTTTTTAAGCCGCCCTCCCGGCTTCTGACTTACATAAGCCTACCGGAACTTACAGAATATATCTGTCCAGATCCTCTGCGTGAATAGTTTCCTGGAATTTTTCCTTTACGTATTCCTCATCGATGACAACTTTCTCGGTCTCCATCTCAGGAATGTTGAACGAAATATCTTCCAGCAGCTTTTCAAGTACAGTGTGAAGTCTTCTTGCTCCGATATTTTCTGTCTGTTCATTCATAAGGAAAGACATTGTCGCAATCTGATCTATGGCATCTTCTGTGAATTCCACCTCAATGCCTTCTGTTTCAAGCAGAGCCTTATGCTGTTTTATAAGAGCGTTTTCAGGCTTGGTCAGAATCTCCTTGAAATCTTCCTTAGAAAGGCTGTCCAGTGTTACTCTGATTGGGAAACGTCCCTGGAGTTCAGGAATGAGGTCTGTCGGTTTTGCAGTGTGGAAAGCACCTGCACCTATAAAGAGTATGTGGTCTGTCTTGACAGGACCATACTTGGTGTTGATAACACTTCCTTCTACTATAGGCAGGATGTCACGCTGTACTCCCTCTCTGGAAACATCAGCACCCGATGTCATTCTGGAGCCTGAAGCAATCTTATCTATCTCGTCTATAAATATTATACCGTTCTGTTCTGCATTTTCAATAGCCTCATCGGATACCTGATCCATATCGATAAGTTTCTGAGCTTCCTGCTCTCTTAAAATCTTACGTGCTTCCTTGACCTTGCAGTTCTTTTTCTTTGTTTTTTCAGGCATCATATCACCGAAGATATTTCCTATTGCGATGCTCATGCCTTCGTTGCTCATATCCAGCTGATTTCCCTTGGGTGCAGCAGTAACCTCGATTTCGATATACTGCTCCTCCAGGAGTCCCTGTCTCAGCTGTTCTCTTACCTGCTCTCTGGCCATTTCAACATCCATATCCTCTTTGGTCGGCTCTGCCTCCTTAGCCGCCTGACTTTCGAGATACTGCTGCTTCTGGCTTGTATAGCCGCCGCTGTTCATTATGAAATCAAACGGATTTTTGGATGTTCCTGTTTTCTTCTTGTTCTTTCCCGGGATAATAGCTTCTACGATTTTTTCCTCAACAATCTTGTCTGCCACCGAATATTTTTCTTCCAGCTTGCTCTGCTTCGTGATTCTCATGGATGCTTCCACCAGATCTCTGACCATGGAGTCCACGTCTCTTCCCACATAGCCGACTTCGGTGAATTTAGTAGCCTCCACCTTTACGAAAGGCGCGTCCATGAGTTTAGCCAGTCTCCTGGCAATTTCCGTTTTACCGCAGCCTGTAGGACCCATCATGAGGATATTCTTAGGCGTAATTTCTTCCCTCATCTCTTCAGGAAGAAGGCTCCTTCTGTATCTGTTTCTCAGTGCGAGTGCTACTGATTTCTTAGCCTCGTCCTGACCGATTATATACTTGTCCAGCTCCGCAACGATTTCCTTGGGAGTCATGCTATATAATTTGCTTGCCATTTTCAAATCCCTCCCCTAAAGTTTTTCGACAGAAATGTTGTCGTTGGTGTAAACGCAGATGGAGCTTGCAATTTTAAGAGATTCCCTTACAATTTCCTCTGCAGTCATATCTGTGTGGTTAAAGAGTCCGTTAGCTGCCGCATAGGCATAGTTTCCACCTGAACCTATGGCCACGAAGTCCTGATCCGGCACGATGACTTCTCCGTTTCCGGAAATCACCAGGAGATCGTCTCTGTCTGCTACAATCATCAGAGCATCCAGACTTCTCATTCCTTTATCTGAACGCCATATCTGTGCCAGATCCACTGCCGCTCTCTTCAGATTACCCGAATGTTCCTCCAGTTTTTCCTCAAACTTCTCTGTCAAAGCAAAAGCATCGGCAACTGAGCCTGCAAAACCTGACAAAACAGTATTCTTATAAATCTTTTTTACTTTCTTTGCGCCGTTTTTCATTATTGCCGTCTCTCCCATAGTGACCTGGCCGTCACCGCCGATGCAGACATCATCCGGTCCCCGTCTTACAGCACATATCGTGGTTGCATGAAACTCTACCATATAAAATACCTCCGATTTTTATTCTTTATATCCACATTTATCATTTGAACATACATATTTTGTGTTCTTTGTGTGTTTTTCAAGTAAAAGTTCTCCACACTGCGGACATTTTTTGTCAACAGGCTTATACCAGAAGGCCCTGCTGCATTCCGGATAATTGCTGCAGCCATAGAAAATCTTTCCTGATCTGCCTCTCTTGGCTACAATATCTCCGCCGCAGTCCGGGCACTTTACGTCAATGGTCTTGACTATGGCCTTGGTATTCTTGCACTCAGGATATCCTGTACATGCAAGGAACTCCCCGAATCGTCCGGTTTTGATTGCCATAGGCTTGCCGCAGAGCTCACACACATCGCCTGAAAGTCTGTCCTCCAGCTGAACCTTTTCTATGGCCTTGTCAGCCACAGCCAGTTCTTCCTTGAGAGGTCCATAGAAATCTCTCACTACCTGCTTCCAGTTTAAGTCCTTTGCTTCTATGTCGTCAAGCTTATCTTCCATATCTGCAGTAAATCCTGCATCTACGATTTCCTTGAAGTACTGTTCCATCAGATCGGTTACCAAAAAGCCCAAGTCAGTCGGTACCAGAACCTTCTTTTCTCTGCTTATATACTTTCTTTCCAGAAGAGTCGCGATGATTGGAGCGTAGGTACTCGGTCTGCCGATGTTCTTTTCCTCCAAATCCTTTACAAGACTGGCTTCCGTAAATCTCGAAGGTGGTTCGGTGAACTTCTGCTCACTTGTAATCTCCTTGGCTTCCAGTTTTTCTCCCTCGTAAAGCTCCGGAAGCAGTTTATCCTTATCCTCATCCAGATTGGATGAATATACTTTCTGATATCCGTCAAAGATAAGCTTCGAGCCGGAAGCCTTAAATCCGTAGCGCCCGTTTTCTATGCTGACCT
The DNA here is from genome assembly GCA_964619875.1 of uncultured Oscillospiraceae bacterium. Lineage (GTDB taxonomy): Bacteria > Bacillota > Clostridia > Peptostreptococcales > Anaerovoracaceae > SUG1106. The sequence goes on along the minus strand of CAZUFU010000063.1, from coordinate 2,671 downwards.
GCATGCTGTCAAACACAGCCGCTGCCATCTGGCTTGCAAGGAACCGCGACCAGATAAGTTTATACAGGCTGTACTGCTCTTTGGTGAGGGAATCCTTTATGGCCTCCGGATCCAGTTCGATTCTGCTTGGACGAATAGCTTCGTGTGCATCCTGAATATCTTTCTTCTTATTAGTATATATGTTGTCTGCAGCATACTGTTTGCCGAAGTTTGTCTCAATATACTGACGGGCAGCAGCCTTGGCCTCCTGAGAAATTCTCACAGAGTCAGTTCTGATGTAAGTAACGAGACCTACCGTTCCCTGTCCCTTGATTTCTACACCCTCGTAAAGCTGCTGAGCCACCATCATCGTCTTCTTGGTAGTAAAACCTATTTTATTGGCTGCGTCCTGCTGAAGGCTGCTGGTTGTAAACGGTGCAAAAGGTTTTCTTGCTCTTTCCTTTCTCAATATCTGAGAAACTGTGTACTTATCGGCTTTGAGTTCTTCTGTGACAGCCTCAGCCTGCTGACCGTTTTCCACGGTGAACTTCTTGCCATCCTGTTCTGTAAGTTTCGCAGTAAAAGACTTACCCTTTTTAAATACTGCATTTATGTTCCAATATTCCTTTGGAATAAAGTTTTTTATAATGTTTTCTCTGTCGCAGATTATTTTAAGTGCCGCTGACTGTACCCTGCCTGCAGAAAGCCCCCTACGGATTTTTCTCCAGAGAAGAGGACTTATCTGATAGCCCACAAGCCTGTCGAGCACTCTTCTTGCCTGCTGGGCATCCACCAGCTTCAGGTCTATAGGACGCGGATGCTTAACAGCGTTCTTTATGGCGTCTTTTGTTATCTCATTAAATACGATTCTGCACGGTTCACTGGCATCTATCCCCAGAAGATATGCCAGATGCCATGAAATAGCTTCTCCTTCACGGTCAGGGTCAGTCGCCAGATAAATTTTGCCTGCAGCCTTGGCTTCCTTTTTCAGTTCCTTAATAAGGTCCCCTTTGCCTCGTATTGCAATATACTCCGGTTCAAAGTCATTCTCAATATTTATTCCAAGCTTGCTTTTCGGTAAGTCGCGTACGTGCCCCACAGACGCCACCACCTTATATGATGGTCCCAGATATTTACCGATAGTTTTAGCCTTTGATGGTGATTCCACTATGACAAGCGTTTTCTGTTTAATATTTTTTCCTGCCTTTGAGGCAGATTTAGCAGTTTTTGCAGTTGCCATTTCCCCTCCGAATTCAATAAAATAGTTTGCAAATAGTAATCATATTACTTTTTTCAAAATTTTGCAATAAAAATTTTGCCAAGATTATAGGCTACCAGCCCCTTGATTTCCAATACGGCTACTATTCCGTTGATAAAAACCGGTGTTTTATTAAGTGTTCTGCACAAAAAGTCAACAGTCACCTCTCCGTTCTCCTTAATAAGGCTGTACACTCCCTTCTCGTCTTCTCCCAAAGTCTCCGTTTCATCCCAAGACAGTACAGGACTGATACCCATACCCATAAAAATATCATCGATTACAGCTATGGGAATTGCTCCGTCGGTCAGAAGTTTATTGGTGCCCAGGCTGTAACGGCTGTTTATGTTTCCCGGTACGGCGAAAACATCTCGCCCCTGAACTGCCGCCCGCTCTGCTGTAATCAGCGCTCCGCTCCCTGTTCCCGCTTCCACCACACAGGTTGCATCAGAAAGGCCTGAAATTATCCTGTTTCTCATAGGAAATGTATACGGCATTGGTTCTGTGCCGGGTGGAAGCTCTGATATCAGAAGTCCTTCTGTGGCTATCTGCTCATAGAGCTTTTTGTTTTCCCTGGGATAGCATATGTTCACGCCACAGCCCAGAACAGCTATAGTTTTTCCTCCCGCCTTCAGTGCTCCGATGTGTGCAAAGCTGTCTATGCCCTTTGCCATGCCGCTTACTAGAGTCACATCGTATCTGGCGCAGGCCTCGCCTATTCTCATGGCTGTGGTTTTGCCGTATTCGCTGCACTTTCTGGAACCTACTGCTGCAAGCTTTTTTCCCTCGAGAAGTCTCGCATCACCTATACAGTACAGTGTTTCCGGCGGATCGGGTATATTTTTAAGAAGCTCAGGATACCTCTTGTCCTCTTTCTTTATTATTCTTATATTCTCTGATTTATTCATATTAAATTCCGGCCTCCTCGTCAAAAAATCTGGTATAGCCCAGGGCCGAGGCCAGATGGAAAACTTCTATATTCTCGCTTTCCTGAATATCTGCCGCAGTACGTGCAAGCTTAAGAATTTTATGGTACCTTCTCGGACTGAGACTGTACTTATTGTAGGCAGATTTCATAAAGTTCTGTTCCTTTTTCCCAAGTTGACAAAATTCATTTATATGTGCTTCATTCATCATTGAGTTGGTGTCAAAATTCAGTCCCTTGAATCTTTCCTTCTGAATTTGTCTTGCAATCTCCACCTTTCCGGCCATTTCCGCCGAGCAGGCACTTTCCTGTCCCGTAAGCGCCCTGTAGTCAACGCGGTTTATCTCTATGCACATATCTATTCTCTCACACAGAGGTCCTGAAAGCCTGCTTCTGTATCTGTCAATCTCTGCCGCCGAACAAGTACACTGATGCTCCGGGTCCCCCAGATATCCGCATTTGCACGGATTCATCGTAACCACCATTTTGATACAATCCAACGGTTGCACCCC
>CAZUFU010000062.1:0-9403 GCA_964619875.1 uncultured Oscillospiraceae bacterium | reverse complement strand
CCGCTTAATTCTTGGTTTTGGCACTTGTTCTGTCCAGTTTTTGTTGACTAGTGCATTACATATCCTATAGTCCCCTCAGCCATAGCATAGGCAGGTATGGCCAAAATAATGGAGACAACCAGTAACACCGATAGTATCTTTCGCACAACTGACGCTCTCCTTTTTTCTTCAACTTCCTTGTATCGCTGTTTCCAATTTGTTCGAAATAAAGAACACCGTGTATTGCAAACAGAGTAGCTCGCTCTAATGCTTTCGTATTCCTCTTTCGTTATCTGGTATGCCATATCCACACCTCCCAGACATATTATACAACAACTTCTTGAGCTTGACTATACTAATTTGAGATTTGTATTACTGTTTTTCTGTCACTATTCACACCTCCCTATGACCCGTTGTTTTATGAATCATCTATTGAAGCGGTGGATTCATAAAAGGAAAAATAAGCTCTTTTTGCTCTGTTTTCTGCTTCAAAGTATTCTCTGGCTTCCGCGCTATCTTCTCCGCCAAAGATAACGTATGGATAAGGTTCAACACCTGTGGTAGACAAGGTGAAAGCCCCACCACCTGTATCTAATACATGGTAGAGTTCATAATCCTTTTGATTTGCAGTAAAATGGATCACAGCATTTACACAGATATAACTCCGTTCATCACTGTAATCCTCTTTAAGCATTTGGATAGCTATGCTGTCCTCGGCTTCAAGTAATGCTTCCGTACTGGTGTCAATCCAAACATCACCATTTGAATCGTTTTCTGTTTCAAATGCTTCTGCTGGCGTCTTTTTTGCTGTTTCGGCTGGCAATAAAGATACGTCATTATTACTAGCTTCTAAAACATTCTCTGCCACGACAAGCTTTGGTTGCATGATATGATCCTCTATATCCGGGCGTTTTAGCAAGGGGTAGCAGACAGCGAACATTATAAGCACTGTTACAACAGCTATGACCTCAAAATGATGATTATTCCGATGTTTAGAATCATATAGAGCACGTTTCATGTCCCTTTCAAGAGTGACGCAGAATTTTTCTGATGGCTTGATTTCATGCATGAATGCTTGGTAAGTGTTTCTCATACTGACACCCCCTTACTAATCATCTGCTTGATTTTCTGTCTAGCTCGTGACAATTGTTTTCTCACAGTATTAGGTTGGCGCTTCAAAATCTGTGCGATTTCATCTGTCTTGTATCCTTCAAAATAGTAAAGATGTATCAATGCTCTTTCATCGCCATTCAAAGCTGACAACACTTCTCGGATCCCAGAGGCATCGTTTTCATCAGATCGCTTATTTTCTATGTCCGCACGGAGTTCAACTCTCTTCCTCCATGATGCACGCCATAAACTATTTGCCTTATTCACTGTGACACGAACTAACCATGCTTTTCGTTTTTCTTCCGTTTCAAAACTAGGATTCTTCTTTACTAGGGTCATAAAAACCTCTTGACTAATATCTTCTGCGTCACTATGATTACTTGTCCGCGCAAAGGCTAGTCGATAAACCATCTTCGAATAAAGGGACAATACCTTATGTATGTCATTACCATTCTGCAGTTGCATTGTCCTTCACCTCTGCTTTCTCCTCTGATAATATAACGCATTATAATTATACTATGTGACACAATGAACTGTTAAAGTTTTTTAACCACAAAACTTTGCCTCTATCATCGCCAAATGTTCGCTATCCTGTCCTAGCGAGGGTGCCTTCGACTGCTATTCCCTCCATCGCCCTTGCCACCTCTGTTCCAGCATTTGGGTGCTGTTTATCAAGGCGACGGAACGGTAATCGAAAGTTAACCTATTCCCTTCGTCGCCCCTTTAGCATATAATAGTAAGTCACCACGAACTAATCACTCAAACTTCCCACACCCCAAGCAGGTGTGTTCCGTATCAGCGCGATACGCTGTACACCGCCGCGAAGGAGTACGGTTTCGATGTGAGCAAGGTGACAAAGAACGTTGAGACGGACTGCTCGGCGCTCGTTCGCGTCTGCGTCAACTATGCCGGTATCACCGTGGGCAACTTCCGCACCACGGACGAAGCCAGCGTACTGATGAAGACCGGCGCATTCGACAAGTTCACGGATGATCTGCACTGCAAGAAGAGCACCAATCTTCTGCGCGGCGACATTCTCGTCACCAAGACGCAGGGACATACTGTGGTTGTACTGACCAACGGTAGCAAGGCTTCCGAGGAAGCTCCGCTGACGCTCGGATGCAGGACACTCAAAAACGGCAGCGTCGGTACGGATGTCCGCGAACTACAGGAGAAACTCATCAAGCTGGGCTTCGACGTGGGCTCCTGCGGCGTTGATGGTGACTACGGTGCAGACACGGAAAAGGCCGTGAAGCTCTTCCAGAAAGCAAATGGTCTGGAAGTAACCGGCGTTTACGATGCTGGGACGCACGCCAAGCTGACTGCTGACAAGCTCACGGTAGCGCCTGTTCCGGAAGAGAAGTCTGCCGGTTCCACCGTGCAAATCTTCGCAGAGAACGGCGGCAGCATAAACATCCGTTGCGGCAACAGCACGGACTTCAAGAGCATCACCACCGTCAAGCCCGGCGCAACGTTCGACTTCGTGGCTACTGCCGCCAATGGCTGGAATGCCATTGTAGTCGGAAAACAGGTCGGCTGGGTTTCCGGAAAATACTCGAAGGTCATTTGACCGACACGCCCACTGCGGATTCATCCGTGGTGGGCGTTTTTTCTTGTGCATTAGTTACAATTCGCTTCCAGAGCACGTACGAAATGGGGCTGATATGGCTCTCTGGAAAGGAGAAGTTAGTCATGAATTCTTTACAGTAAGGAATAAGTCAAATAACAAGCTTCGATGCGTCTATCAAAGAACAACGGTATTTGTCTTTGTTTTTGTAATTTGGATGCAAGATTGAGATCATTGATTAGGCTCTGTATACGCTTAAAACTGCCAAAATTGAGATTCAAGAAACATCAGGTTGCGTAAAGGAGAATGTTTAGAAAAGAAAAAGGGCATTATTTTTTCTCAAAAAAACGGAACATTTCGGTAATAACGTGCGTCCTAATAGTAAAAGAATCATTCATCCGCGTTCTAAATCCTTTTCTGCAGTATGGAATGTTTATTCAAGCAACTAATGCGTGGGCAGTGGATAAATATAAAGGAAGGAGGCTCATATGGAATAACTAACACAATTTAACAACCTTTTTTGCGACTCGACGAACACATAAAGAAACGACTGAAAGTTGGATAAGGAGGTTGAATTATGGCTACTAAGACCGCAACGATTTGCGCTGGACAGCAACAGAATGGAACGGGAGATTGCGTTGCCTTTTATAATGGGTTAAGTACAAAGAACTATACGGGACAAGCATATGGTAACGGCGGAACGCCTGCTACTGCTGCGAATTTTAACGACGCGAAGAATAGATCTGTATTGTACTGGAGTAGTCACGGAAGGAAGACAAACACAACAAATTACGAAGTACTTGGGAATAACTGGTTTAGCGTAGGTGTTCAAATGGCTAATTGGACGACAAGTAATCCTATAGAAGTTGCATTCTTTGCTTCATGCTATGCTTTCTACAGAGATTACTACAAACGTGGATTTGCCGGTATTATGAAACGGACCAATTTGTTTGTCGTTTGTGGATACTCTGGTCAAGCGCCAGCAGGAACTTCAACAGATACCAACATAGTGAATTCGTTCTTCTCATTTACAAATTCAGGCGATGGTGTTGTTTACGCTTGGAAGAAAGGTAATAACGATGTTGGAACATACCCTTGGGGCGCAATAAGCTATGGAACAATAAGTGCAAACATGAATTTTAAGATGCCGGGTTGGGGAACAAATACTGGTATCGATAGGACTCAAAGCATTTGGTATATAAACCAAAGTGGAGCGAGCGTTATTTCACCGTTAACAATATCAGCCTCTTATTCCGATGCTGAGAGTCTGCCTGCAGTGGTTTTTGTGAAAGAAGCAAAGATCGAAGACAGAATGCAAAATCCGAGAAATATAAGCCGTTCGATACAGTATAAAGTAACTACCAGAGAGCATATGTCTGAGGTCTTAGGCCTGGTTGAAAAGACTGCTGAAAAAGCTGATCTTGGAAGATCTACACTAAAAGAGAACTCCATTCTTCTGTATCAACCGCTGTATATCTCTGAACTAACAGAAGAAGCTGTTGGCGAGGAACAACTGGTTGGGGCTGATTTGATATATCAACACGAGTATAAGGGAGTTCCTGTAGAGGGCAACTTTGTACGTTTATGTGCAGATTCGGACGGAATATATGACGTTATGGATCATTGGAAGGATTTCTCAATTGAAAAGGAAGAACAGGCAGATAGGAAAAACTGTAAACTTGATCCGTTCCAAGCTATTAGTGAAATTGATGCTGTTGACAAGAGCTTAATTCAGGAAACGACACTTTGTTATGTTGAGGTATCACCGAATTGTCTTCACCTGTGTCATAAAGTATACCTTGATGATGGTCGCGGATACATAATTGATGTTAACGATGGAACAATCAGATAGTACATAACTGATAGCAAGTAGTTGTGATCGATATCAGCCATTACAATGGTTCTATTGTGGTGGCTGGCAAACTAAGAATAAAGATTAAGATGAGATTGATGTGGAGATGTGGTTATGAAGCATTCTATAAGGATAGCAGGAATTGTCTTTCTGTTAGCATTGGTAAGCCTAACGAACACAGCATTAGCGTATGAACCATACGAGACTCTTCATGTAGTTAACTGTGATCAATGGGTTTCTCTCCGTGAAAATCCTTCAACAAGCTCGAAATGTATTATGCAGCTACCGTTGGGCGCTATGGTATCTTACATTTGCGATGCCGGTGATTTCTTGCAGGTTAGTTATTCAGGAACGAAAGGGTATGTAGGCCGGAAGTATCTGAAAGCGACCGGTGATGCAGATTACGTGAAAATGTATGTTGCAAACTGTGAAGAATGGGTCTCTTTATGGGAAGAAGAAACAACGGATTCTACACGACTTGCGAAAATTCCGATCGGCGCTCAGGTACTCTCGCATGGACGGCAGGATGATGAGGGTACGCTCGCATTGGTAGTATATGATTATCGTTTTGGCTATGTGCTGCCAGAATATCTGTCTCTCTTACCCCCAAAGCAGGACGAATGCGTTCTTCAATCCGCTGTACTGCATGTGCCGGACAAAAACGGAAAGGACTTTGTTCAGACGATCAGCGACGAAAATCAATTAAAGGCTATAGAAGCTATGCTTCGCGCGTCGACCCCGTGCGTCAGCGGACAATGCCCCTATCAGGCCCAGCTCGTGTTGACGCTGTGCAACGGGGATACTCTCAGGCTCATGTACCCGACTGACGGCTGCACTGCCTTTTTTACAACAGATGGATCCGTATATACTTTCACTGAAGTTGCATCTGATCAGTTTTGGGCGATCTTCGACGAAGCTGCGCAAAAGATCTGGTAATTAACTCAGTTTACTGATATACACATAATTCAAAATCATGCTCGTCTGACCGACACACCCACTGCGGATTTCGTCCGTGGTGGGCTTTTTTATTTCCACAAAATCCTCAAGTTTTGGCGCCTCTCACGGCTATCGTTTGGAGGTGACCAATATGACCGCAGAAGAAGCGAGAAGAATCGATAAACTTCGCAATGACGGAGTCAGCTACGGAAATATCGCCAAGCTGCTGCATTTGAAAGAAAGCACGATCAAAGCATATATCCGGAGGAAAAAGCAGTCATCAGACGTTCAGGCATCAATGAATACATGCTTGGAATGTGGAAAAACAATAGCAAACGGTAAGTATCGTCCAAAGAGATTCTGTTCAGACAAATGTCGAATGCGCTGGTGGAATACGCACGCCGATACAGTCAACCATAAGAATGCCCAGATGATCGTCTGCCCTGCTTGCGGAAATGAGTTCTGTAATAACGGTCGTAATAAACGAAAATACTGTTCTCATCGGTGCTATATCGCAGCCCGTTACTACGGAGGAGTGTGCCATGAATAAGAACGTTTTTTCGTATTGTTCTGCCATGGCACAGGCCAGAAGATTGATGTGCGACGGTATTATAACTGCCAAGGACTACGAGGAAATTGATACGATTTTGCTGCAAAAGTACAACTTACAGTTATCAAGCTTATATCGGGATCGGGACTTGATAATCGCGGCTGTAGAAGGTAATATACCTCACTATAAGGAGGAAGACCTATGGATAGAGTCGTGAAACTGGTCGCGTATCCACCCAAGCTTGAAAAAGCTAAACGAGTTGCTGCGTATGCCCGAGTATCCTGTGGAAAGGATGCAATGCTGAATTCACTTTCACAGCAGGTGAGTTACTACAGCGATTTCATTCAAAAGCACGTCGGTTGGGAGTACAGTGAGCATGAAGGCATCATCTCCCGCGATGACTTTATTGCAGTACAGCACATGCTCAAAAATGCGAAGTATGGCAACAAATCCATTCTCCCTGAATTGCGTGTCATCATGGAAGGACTGCTGAAGGGTTTTGTGATCATCAACCCGCGCTGGAGCGGTTTCAGAGAGAATGAATATCTCCGCGCATCTGCAAGCGCATACCCTCCCGGAGAACGCGAACAATGGCCGGGCAAGCTTAGCTTTGAAGTGGAGGCCGGGGATTTCGACATGCGAGGTTTTGAGATTGTGCACACTGATCTTTTTGATGTGCAGCAGACTCCGCATGTGACCTTTTTTGATGATACCATCAGATTCGGTTCTGAGTGTATACGACGCATGGATACAGAATTCCATGTCGAGCTGCTTGTTCATCCAACGCAGAGGAAGTTTGCAGTCAGAGCTGCTGACAAGCAGAACAAAAATGCGGTTGTCTGGGCGAAAATGAAGGATGGCCGGAAGAGACCCCGTCCCATCGCCTGCGCAGCATACTCAGATACGATCTATAGTCTCTTTGGATGGAAGCGCGAACATAAATACAGAATGTACAGTACGCTCATATCAAATGGCGATGAAGAAGTGTTCATTTTCAGTGCTGATGAGGCAGCGGCTTATATCCAGTCAGAGAATATTCCTAATCAAGACTCTGCTGAAGCCTTAGTTGAACCCGTAACCAAGTCGGGTGATCATGTTATGGGCATACCGGCGTGCTATACCGATTCGTTCGGGAATGAATACTATGCAGAACAGACCTTTTCGGCGCTTGCGAACCAAACCCGGGAACAGTGGCAGATCCGTGTGGAAGGCCAGCTGTGCAACACTGGTATGCAGCTGAATGTCACCGATTATGACACACTTCGGGAATTCATTACGGCGGAACTGGGCGACTGGAAACCACAGGAGGATGAACGACATGAACAGCAATGACTTCTGGAACAGAGGAATACCTGGAACTTCTGGGGCAAATCCTGAAAACGAGGCAAACCTTCCCGTTGACAGCGAGGACATGCTGACCGTCGTTCCTGTAACCGATGAGCCGGTTGAGGTAGATGATACGTTCAGTCTGGACAAGTTTCAGGTTGTACGCCGGGAGTTTTTCTCGCACATCAGTGAGCCTTCCATCACCTTCAATAATTACAAAATTGGCTTGAATTCCGCTTGTCGAAGATATTCTCCAGTGCGGCAATTGCACAGATGGTTCCATGACGCTTCTGTTTGGAGCCGAGTTCGAGATTATACGAATACACGAGATCGCGGATCAGCATGTGTTTTTCACTGCATGATTCCAGATGAGCATTGAAGGTATCATATGGGGCAACAGCGCGATGATGCTTCTGCTGTTCAGCAAAGATATGCGCTTCATGTTCATAGCAAAGATGGTCATAGATCATGCACCAAACCGGTGTATCTCTGGAATGTGAAACAAGGGCGACAGCTTCAATCGTATGCTGCCCGTCGAACACATAGTTTATGCCGTCTCTACGGCTGACTTTGACGGGATTGATCTGGTGAAGATCGAATTCTCTGGCGATTTTCAGGATCTGAGTTTCCGACAAGCTGCGCTGATAGTCCTGACATGATACCAGGTTCTTGATCGGAATCTTCTCGAAGATCACATCAGGCACATAGGCATTGAGATCGTGATTCATGGTTTACTCCTTAATTGCCTGTAGCAGTTCATCTATGGTTGCCTGAAGATTGAACAGGGCCTGCTGGAGATTCATACGAGCCTTGAACGATACGCTCTTTAGATTGCTGTTATTGCGTGTTCTGTTGATGGAGTTCGTCCAGGAAGGAATGGTCAAGGTTAGACCTGTAATCTCAGCGTCCGGGTCATAGTCAGGCATGTTTTTAATGCCGGCCTGGAACGTTGTCGGCGACTCGGGTGTTATCTGACCAAGCTGCGTACGGGAAACAACGTATGGAACGATAGTACTGGACTGACGCATCGCTTTCATCTGCCTTCCGAACTTTTTTACTTTCTGCGGACTCATGCGTGATAAGGCGAGCACGTTGTCATGCGAAATCTTGTATCTGCCTGATAAGATGCGAGGAAGCATGGTTGGATCTTTTTTCGCGATCTGATCGATAGCCTTGCTGTAAGCTCCGTACTTCTCCACTGTTCCGTGTGCAAGATGGTATTCTTCTCCAATGCGCTGTGAGGTACGGATTTTCTCTTGCTGTGCATCAGGGACAATGACTTCATAGGGCAGATCACCTGACTGCTCACGTTTGCGGTATTGATTCCATCCGCTATAATTCCTTCTTCCGGCGATAACCTTTTCTGCCTCATACCGCTTGCCAATCAGATATCTGCGAGTTTCATCCGATATATTGCGCCGTCCCAGCTGATTCGAGCATATCCAGATGATGGCTTCTTCCCGATTGTCAAAATGCCGTTCCCGAATGTCAAATGGAATACCGAGCCTGCGGCATATCTCATACCGATTATGGCCATCTACGATAATGCCCTTCCATACTGTTATTGGCTCCCTGCATCCATCGGCCAGCAGCGCAGCTTCCAGGTGACGATATTCGTCTTTCAGAAGCGGCCGGATCAAGTCGCGAAATTCACGGTCAACGGTCAGTTCGGGTGCCTTGGAGTCATCCATTGGTGTTCGCTCCTTCTTCGCATTCGACCTTCTGCATTGTGCTCATAGGGAACCGAGCCGCGCGTAATTCCGGAATGATTGTTCCTGTCAAGCGATAGGTACAATTGTCATCCAGGTGGCCATGCACTGTACGCAGCTTTTTCAAAAACAATTTACTGTAGAACTCCACAGCGTTTTCGCCTTTGAAGTTCTTGGGGTTCACTCGTATCTCCTGACCACCTGGCACTTCACTTTCAGGACAGATGATCGCGACAACCATCGCGTCAGGATCAAACAGCAGCTGAATCAACGTCGGATCGCCAAGCATGTGTATGGTCGGCTTGTGGATGCGGATTCGGTTCTTTTTCATGTCCAGCGCCATGCTGATACTTGGGGCGGTTACCTGTTCTGCC
>CAZUFU010000061.1:0-9641 GCA_964619875.1 uncultured Oscillospiraceae bacterium | reverse complement strand
GTGTTTAATATTATACTATATGCTTCATCACCAAATTGCAAGCAGTTTTGCCTGTCAAATTTTTCAAAATAGTATACAGGCAGGTCCGCACCGATATAGTCATATGTGCAGATAAAAATAACATATGAACGAGGCAGCTCTCTGTATTTATGACCTTCGTTAAGGAAGTCCAAATCCATATTTGCCTGGTAATATCTAGAACGCTTAGCTATATGGTCGCCTGTATATGTCTGAAGCTCGATTTCCGCCCACACGTTACCGGTTTTTATGAAGGCATCCAGTCGGACACCATGAGCACCAAGAGGGAATTTAATTGACTTCTGTGTTTCTACATATAAATCATCCTCTGCATTTTCAATGCGTATTTCTCCGAATTGCTCGTCAGGCAGTATTCTTTCAAGGAGCTGTCTGCAGATATTTTCATCGCGCACCACTAAGGAAAACATTAAATCATCAGTGAAAGGAATTCTTTCGTTTTGCTTATATTTTCTCATATAAAAAACCTCCTGTAAATACATCTTTTGCAAGGAAAATATTTATAGGAGGATTTTACAATTTATTCTTGAAGCGGTCAACCGCAAACAGGAAAATACTGCATTTCTTGGCCGTTTTTTGCATGATTTTGGACGTTTTTTGTATTGTGAGGTTAATTATTGCAAGCCTCATATCCTCTTCTCCAGCAGCACCAGTTTCACGTCGGGAATGCCGTTGAACTCGCATGGAACGATATCAATTTCTTCATATCCCAGCTTCTTATAAAATGCCCTGGCCGCCGTATTCCTTGCGTTGGTGTCGATTCGCAGGTATTGGCATCCCTTCGACAGGGCATACTGCTCATAATATTCTGCGAATTCGCGCCCGTAACCATGCCCCTTTACGAATGGATCAATTACCAGCGTATGCATCACCATTACCTGGTCCTCGGGCACGTCGTATCGCCAAGGGGCGCCTTTGTACACATCAACCTGTGTCTGATTCAGAATGGCGGTGCCTACAACCACCGATTCACCCTGTATCTCGTCCGTCTCAACGAAGAGGTCACCGCGCTCCAGCGCTGCCAGAGCAGTCTCCCTCTCAGGATAAACGCCGCGGATCCACCCTATGGATGCTTCTCCTGTTTCTTCTGCTGTGTGAATATGCTCATAAACTGATGCCACGGCATCAATGTCCGCCGCAGTTGCTTTCCTTATCATCTGGTTAATCTGTCCGCCCTCCGTTCTGTTTTCTATTGCTTCTGACAATTCTCCTAAATATAATAAGTCCGCCGTCCTGCTTAGTCAATCGCATTAATCATTCTCGCAAAAAATTTATTTTTTTCACGTCGTCAGGCGGTATATTTCCGACGCTTTTACAGACACTATTTTTACCAGACAAAACGGAGGGAAATTACATGAAAGCTACAGGTATTGTTAGAAGAATCGACGATTTAGGCAGAGTGGTGGTGCCCAAGGAAATCAGACGCGTTCTCAGGATTCGCGAGGGAGATCCGCTGGAAATCTACACCGGCGGCGCAGGCGAGGTCATTCTGAAAAAATATTCTCCCATCAACGAGCTCAGCCAGTTTGCCGATGAATATGCAGAGACTGCGTCCAGAGTTCTGGGCGCCACTATCATAGTTTCCGATACTGACCAGGTTATCGCAGCCTGGGGCAGCAGCAAGAAGGATTTTGTGGAAAAGAAGGTGGACAGCGAGCTGGACAAAATCATCCAGAGCAAAAACCGCTATCTCAGCGACAACAAAATCGTGGTCCCCATTATTTCCCAGGGCGACCCGATAGGTTCGATTACCGTCTTATCTAAGGATACTAAAGCCCTAGGTGATCCGGAGCTGAAGGCGGCAGAGATCGGCGCCTCATTCCTGGCCCGGCAGATGGAAAACTGAAATACCAAGACATCAAAAAGCAGTATCGTTGGAGTTTTCAAGTAGTTCAGACGATGCTGCTTATTTTTTTATGTTTTATATTTTTTTACTTTTTTGTTTTTTTATTTTAAAAATGTGTTATAATATAAATGCTGATTCCTCCTATAGAAAGGAGGTGAAATTCTTGGATTACATACTCATCATTATATGCTCTATTACGGCAAATGTAATCAGCTATTACATTTGCAAATGGTCTGATAGAGAAGAATAAATCAGCAGGCCTAAATAAAAACCCGGAGTAGCCGCTCCGGGTTTTTTTGAAATCCTTGAAATATACTCATCACTATTCCTAGGTATGTTCATTATATTCCCTCTAAACATTTTTGTCAATATTTCATAGATTATTTTTGTGGAACTGGTGGCATCTGGCATCTACTGCTTCGCACCTTTCTTTCCCTCATTGAGCACCTCCAGCATCTCGATGCAGTCATCCAGCATGTTTTTGCGAGGTGTGGTGAGGCGTATGAAAGGCTCTGTGCCGCCGTGTACGAAGACGCGAGGGCCGAATTTTTCAGTCAGATTAAAGAGTGCATAGCCGCTGAGGGGGTTCTTTGCCGCGAAGTCGAATACCAGCTTCACATTGTCGGCAGCGGCTGCTGCAACGGTTGCCGATGCGGTCCCCATGCGTCCGGCAGTCGTAACTGCGCCGGCACGTCCGGCTCGCGCCGCCCCTCGACCAGCAGGCATTCCGGCGGCTCTGACCCGCCCGCCCGGCAGGCTTTCCTCCTTAACCTGATGAATCCTGGTCACGGACATTTCCTCTGCAAGATATCTGATGTGCGCGAGCTTCACCAGATTTACAGTCTCCCGAGGCACATCGCCGAAGCGGTCCAAAAGCTCATCTAATATTTCGTCTTCATCGTCATAGGAACGGACAGCTGCAATCTTCTTATACATCTGAAGCTTGAGAGTCTCGTTTTCAATGTAGCGCTCAGGGATGTAGGCGGAAACAGGGATTTCAACGGAAGTCTCCTCCTTGTTGTCGTTGACGATTTCACCCTGCAGGGCACGGACCGCATCGTCCACCATCTTGCAGTAAAGCTCGTATCCGATGTTCATCATGTGTCCGCTCTGCTCTGTGCCCAGCAGGTTCCCGGCGCCTCTTATCTCCAGGTCCCTCATGGCCACCTTGAAACCGGCGCCGAACTCTGTGAACTCCCTGATAGCACGGAGGCGCTTTTCGGCCACTTCGGTAAGAACCTTATCCTTCTGGTACATCAGGTATGCGTAAGCAAGACGATTTGACCTGCCTACACGGCCTCGCAGCTGATAGAGCTGTGACAGTCCGTAACGATCCGAATCCATTATAATCATCGTATTGGCATTTGGTATATCAAGTCCGGATTCCACTATGGTTGTGGATACCAGGACGTTGCTCTCTCCGTTTATGAAGCTGAGCATCACGTTTTCCAGAGCATGTTCGTTCATCTGTCCGTGGCCCACTGCCACCACGGCATCCGGCACCAGCTCAGAAATCTTATCTGCAATCTGCTGTATACCTCTCACCCTGTTGAACACCACGTAAACCTGACCGCCGCGGCCAAGCTCGCGCTCTATGATTTCCTTTATAAGCTGGTCATCCTGCTCCAGTACATAGGTCTGAACAGGGTACCTTTCCTCAGGGGGCTCCTCGATAAGACTCATATCCTTGATGCCTGTCAGAGACATATTGAGGGTTCGCGGAATAGGTGTGGCCGAAAGAGTCAGCACATCCACATTGGTCTTCAGTTTCTTGATAGCTTCCTTGTCCTCTACGCCGAAGCGCTGTTCCTCGTCCACCACCAGCAGCCCCAGATCCTTGAATTTAACGTCCTTTGACAGGAGTCTGTGTGTACCGATTATCAGGTCCACCTGACCTTTTTCGAGACGACTGAGGATCTCGCTCTGCTGAGCAGGGCTGCGGAAACGGCTTAGCACCTCCACCTTAAACGGAAAGTTTTCAAAGCGCTCCTTCATAGTATAATAATGCTGGTTTGCCAGAATTGTGGTAGGTACCAGCACCGCAGCCTGCTTGCCGTCGGCCACGCATTTGAACATGGCTCTGGCTGCAACCTCGGTTTTGCCGAAGCCTACATCTCCGCAGAGAAGTCTGTCCATGGAAAACGGCTTTTCCATATCTGCCTTGATTTCCTCGATTGAACGCAGCTGGTCGTCGGTTTCCTCATAAGGGAAGCTGTCTTCAAACTCCCGCTGCCATACGGTGTCCGGCCCGAAGCTGTGGCCCTTTTCCATCTTTCGCTGGGCATAAAGGTCGATGAGATCCTTTGCCATGACTGCGATTGCCGCCTTGGCCTTTGCCTTGGTGGCTTTCCACTCTCCGCCGGAAAGCTTGTTTATCTTAGGCACACCACCGTCGGAGCCTATATATTTCTGCACGATATCCATCTGTTCCACGGGAACGTAAAGCATATCGTTTCCTGCGTATTTTATCTTGATGTAGTCCTTCTTTTCCCCCTCTACAGAGAGTTGTTCGATGCCTATGAAGCGGCCTATGCCGTGGTTTTCGTGTACCACATAGTCGCCCTCACGCATGTCCGCAAAGGACTGGATTTTCTGGCCTGCATCCTTGAATTTCTTCTTTTTGCGTCCTGTCTTTTTGCCTGCGAAAATATCGCTTTCGCTTATCCAGCAAAGCTTTTCTGTCGGCAGATCTATGCCCGCGGTCAGGCTGCCCTTTTCAAAGAGAATCTTCCCTTCCAGGCCTATTCTCTCTGTAAATTCCTTAAGATTGGCAAGTCTTTCTGCCGATGAGCAGACGACTGTAACCTTGTAGCCCTTTTTGACATAGGACTTGAGTTCAGTCTCCAGCACATTCATCTTGCCGCTGAATGTCAGGGTCTGCCGGCTCTGCATGTTATACACGTTGTCAAAGGTATCTATGCCCTGAACTCTCTTAGGAAAAGGTGTGAAGACGGCTGCATCAGGCTGTCTGAGTACTTTCATGAAGTCGGATGTATCGGATAGTCCCGCCGCATCGCTGCCGATGACCTGACCTCTCTCAAGCATAACCTTAAAATCTTCCTCCTGCTCCCTGTCACGAAGCTCCAGAGTCTCGTAGATTCTGTCCGGGTCGTCTATCATCACAGAGCCATTCTGCATGTAATCCCAAAGATACTCAGGCTTGTCATAAAAATAGTATATATAGTTTTCGAGAAGCTGCAGATTGGCTACGCTTTCGATGTATTCGCAAAGCTCGTCTCTGGTCTTTTCAATTCTGTCAGCCAGTTCAGGCTTGCCGGATGATTCTGCTGCCGAAGCCGCTTTGCTGTAGTTTTTGCGTATCTTTTCGGAAGCATGGGCAAAAATATCCTCCGAGGCCATAATCTGCTCTGCCGGATAAATCTCTATGAATTTAAGGTTTTCCAGAGAACGCTGTGTGTCCTCGTCAAAGGTTCTTATGGAATCGATTTCCGTGCCGAAAAGTTCCACCCGGTAAGGATGGTTTCCGTCCGGTGTAAAAACATCTATGATGCCTCCGCGGATGCTGAACTGCCCTCGTCCGTCCACGATTTCCATGCGCTCGTATCCCATCTTAACCAGATCTGCCTTGACCTTTTCCAGGTCGATTTCCTCACCCAGTGTCAGCTTAATCGTGCTTTCCTCGAAAAAGCTGTGAGGTGTCATCTTTTTTATGGCAGCAGAAACAGGCGCAATTACCACTGCCGGCTCACCGGTGCGCAGGGCTTTAAGTGCTTTTAATCTTTCGATCATCTGATCGTGGTTCTTGGCGTCGTATCTGAGGAAAAACGGTTCCTCTCCCGGCAGCACCATGATTTCCTTGTCCTTAACAAAAAAAGAAAGATCCAGAGCCAATCGTCTAGCTCTCACATCGGTGGAAACTATGATTATACTCTGATCTTTTTTTCGGCAAAGATAGGCGCAGACAGGGGCGACACGGCTCTCTGAAATGCCTGATATATTAATCATTCTTTTCCTTTTCTTTCTTCGGCTTTACATTATATTCATTCATAGCCTTTTCGATTCCCTTTTCCACTATGGCGGCGGCAGCATCTGCAGCCTTGACCAGAGCCCCTTCCAGAAGCTCTTTTTCACCTTTGGTCACCCCGCCGGTTACATAGTTTATCAGGTCCACCTTCTTTTCGCTGCCTATACCCACTCTGATGCGAGGAAAACCGTCATCAGCCAGCAGGTAAACGATATTTCTCATGCCGTTGTGTGTGCCGGCGCTGCCCTTTTTTCTCAGACGGATAGTTCCCGTGGGAATGTCGATATCATCATAGATTACGATAAGGTTTTCGATGTCCTCCTTGTAAAAACTCATAACCTCCCTGATGGATTCTCCTGACAGGTTCATGTATGTCTGAGGCTTTACAAGCAGGACCTTCTGGCCGGCGATTCTCCCTTCGCCGACCAGGGCCTTGAACTTGATTTTATCGACTTTAATACCGTACTTTTCTGCCAGCAGGTCAACGGCGATAAAGCCCATGTTATGACGAGTGTTCTCGTATTTTCTGCCCGGGTTGCCCAGACCTGCGATTATATACATATGTAGTACAGTCCTTTCTATTTTAACTAATCAAATAATACACTTATAGAGCCGTTGGTGAATACTCTTGTCATAGCTTCTGCAAAGAGCGGTGCTACTGACAGGAAGGTCATCTTGTCCAGCTTCTTTTCGTCAGGGAGAGGAACAGTGTTAAGAAGTACCATTTCCTCGATGGCGGAATCCTTGATTCTGTCGATGGCAGGACCTGACAGAACAGCATGAGTTGCACCTGCAAAAACTGCCTTGGCACCAAGGTTCTTGATGGCATTTGCTGCGTTGCAGATAGTGCCTGCTGTGTCAATCATGTCATCGATGATGATGCAGTTCTTGCCTTCGATGTTACCTATGATGTTCATGATTTCGCTCTTGTTAGGCTCAGGTCTTCTCTTATCGATGATTGCGATAGGGCAGTTGAGGTACTGAGCCAGATTTCTCGCTCTTGTTACGCTGCCGTGGTCAGGTGATACTATTACAAGATCATCCATCTGTTTTTCCTTGAAATATTTAGCCAGAATAGGCATTCCCAGCAGATGGTCAACAGGAATGTCGAAATATCCCTGGATCTGGTTTGCGTGAAGGTCCATAGTCAGCACTCTGTCTGCACCTGCAGCCACAATAAGGTCTGCAACCAGCTTGGCTGTAATCGGGTCTCTGGCCTTGGCCTTTCTGTCCTGGCGCGCATAGCCGTAATACGGAATTACTGCATTGATTCTGCCTGCTGAAGCTCTCTTCATAGCGTCTATCATGATGAGCAGTTCCATAAGGTTGTCATTTACCGGGTTACAGGTTGACTGAATGATGTACACGTCCAGTCCTCTCACGGTCTCCCAGATGTTTACGGAAATCTCGCCGTCGCTGAATTTAGTAACGGTGGCCTTGCCCAGAGGCTTTCCCATAATTCCTGCGATTTCCTCAGCTAACTCGCTGTGTGAATTGCCTGTAAAGATTTTGTAGTCAGCAAATACTCCGCTTCTCACTTTTTCTTACCTCGTCTTTCTTTTCGTGTAATTTGACAGTTATTTTTTCTTTTTCTTCAAAATCCCTTTTGCTGAAACCCATCCCTGTTTCTTGGTGCCTCTTGCCCGTGCAATATATAGTGCATCGGCCTCTACATTTTCGGTGACCGTGCTTCCTGCCGCCACATAGGCTCCTTCGCCCACCGTTACCGGAGAAACCAGATTGCTGTTGCATCCGATAAAGGCTCCGTCACCGACGGTGGAGCGATATTTATTGGTTCCGTCGTAGTTTACGAATACTACGCCGCAGCCTAAATTAACATCACATCCCACATCTGAATCCCCTATATATGTCAGATGCGATGCTTTAGAACCGTCTCCGAAGGAGGAGTTCTTGATTTCCACAAAATCTCCCACCTTGCAGTTTTTACCCACTCTGCTGTTTGGTCTCATATAGGCAAAAGGCCCTACCTTGGTGCCTTCACCTACGGAGCTTTCTACGATAACAGAGCTCTGAATCTCCACATGGTCTGCTATGACTGAATCCACAATTCTGGTGTTCTGCAATATGACGCAGTCTGCACCGATTTCAGTCTTTCCCTCGAGGCTCACGCAAGGTCCAATCAGTGTGCCTTCTCCGATTGACACTTCCTCACCTATATACGCTGTATTGATATCAACGAAGCGAACGCCTCTTTCCATGTGCTTTATATTGATTTCAAGCCGTTTTTCCTCGGCTCTCCTGTATTCTTCCAAAGTCATCTCTTGCCTCCCGGTTTCTAATGGTTACATCTCAAGGAGCATTTCGCCTACCTTGTATATATCTCCTGCACCCATGGTGATGACCATATCTCCTTTACGCGCCTTTTCACTGACGTATTCAGCTATTTCTCTGAAGTCCTCCATGAAAAGCACTTCCTTACCCGGATGGGTTTCTCTGATTTTTTCGGCCAGCTGAGCTGACGAAATCTTATATATATTTTTTTCTCTTGCCGCATAAATTTCCGCCAGAATCAGTTTATCGGCCTTGTTGAAAGCATCGGCAAACTCGTCGAAGAGCGCCATAGTTCTGGTGTAGGTATGTGGCTGGAAAATACACCACAGACTGTTATGAGGCACATTCTGTGAAGCATCCAGGGTCGCCTTTATTTCCGTCGGGTGGTGAGCGTAATCATCCACTATTTTAACGCCCTCCGACGTGATTCCCACTATGTCAAAACGCCTCTGAGTACCTCTGTAGTTCTCAAGGGTCTCTCTGATGGTTCCGGCATCCACTCCCATTGTATGGCCGCATGTAAATGCTGCAAGAGCATTGAGTATGTTATGCTCACCCGGAACGGCAAGCTGCACAGTTGTCAGAGTTTCTCCTCCGTGATTTACCTTGAAGGAAGGCATTCCGTTTTCGTTGAAAAGAATGTCCGATGCCCAGTAGTCGCAGTTTTCGTTGAGACCGAAGGTTACTACATTGCCGTGACCCCTGATTACCTTGTTAACGAAAGGATTGGCATCATATGCTATTATTATGCCCGACTCCGGCACCAGAGATGCGAATCTGTCAAAGGAGCTTACGATATGGTCTATATCCTTGAAGTAGTCCAGATGATCAGAATCTATATTCAGTATGATTTCAATCTTGGGTCTCAGACTGAGAAAGCTGTCCATATATTCGCAAGCTTCGGTAATGAAGTACTTGCTGTGACCCACTTTGACGTTTCCGCCTATCTCTGCCAGATTACCTCCTACCAGAATTGTAGGTTCCAGCTTGGCTTTTTCCAGAATTAAAGAAACCATAGAGGTTGTGGTAGTCTTGCCGTGGGTACCGGATATAGCTATGCTGTTTTCGTATTCGTCCATCAGAACACCCAGCATCTGGGCTCTGGTCACAGCCTCGATTCCCCTCTCGGCTGCTCTGACGATTTCCGGATTATCCTTTCCCACCGCTGCCGAATAAACGACTAAATCGGCATTATCCACGTTTTCTGCTCTATGGCCTATAAATATCCTGGCGCCTTTTCTCGCCAGCTTTGAAGTTATGTCCGACTCCTTCATATCCGAGCCGGAAACGCTGTACCCTCTGGACAGCAGAATTTCTGCAATGGCAGACAGACCGATGCCTCCGATGCCTATGCAGTGTATATTTTTATATTGACTTAAATCAATCATTTTTTAGCTGCCTCCGCTATAACTCATAGTTCATGATATAGTATACCATAAACTCAGGAAAAAGTGGACTGCCATTTAACAAAATTTTTAAAAA